>CAZNVI010000018.1:0-18046 GCA_964576705.1 uncultured Gammaproteobacteria bacterium
AGCAGCGGTTTTTGCCAGTTTTGTCAAGATTTCAGCATAACCTTTTACTCCATCAGTTATTATCTCAGCCTCACGTTTGGCATCTTTTTCTAGATGATCCGGTTTAACCCAGATATTAAAAGCATGGATCGGAGTATGGGCGATGTAATCTTCATTATGGAATTTTACTATTTGTTTTAAGGCTTTCATGGCATACGCGTCCTGGTCGCTGTCTCCGGCATAAGTAATAAGCCCTATTCTTTGTTTTGCTGGCAGGTTTTCCCGGATGCTGTTAAGTAAATTTACCATACCATAAGCTTTGCTTTGTTTTAGAAGCGGCTCAAATTTAAGCGTATATCTTCCAGGTGTGGACGGTAAGCGTGCTTCAGGATTTATACCCCAGATTCGGGTCAGGGCTGTAGCGAGCAAATGATGCGTTTTCATTATTAGGCTTACTTCCTCTTTATATTTCCCCTCGATGGCTTCTACGAAATCTGCTCTTTTATCAGGCTTAATTAGATTCAGATTATAGAGTGCAGCTAATCCATTGGGGAATAATTCACATGTTCCTTTTCTCTCAAGTATTATCTCGTCAGCCTCAAATGGAATCGCTATTTCTGATCCTGATATTACTACCTCCTTATGATTAGTGTACTCAAGCACATAAGATTCAATTGTGCTTAGTAGTTTAGTTATATCTTGAGCATATGGAAGGAAACGGTCATCAATTATAGATTTATGGGTATCAGCAGAGTAGGTTTCAAATCCGTAAGTGCCTATTATTGAAGGATGTTTAATGTCTGAATCTTGTGTCATTCTTTCAATTTGGGAGCCTGCCCGATTGGAGATAAAGCCAATTTTATGGCCTGAATTCTCGATTTGTCTTAAAGCCTTGGCAGAATCCGGATAAATGGCAGTTTTTCTAGGATCATCTTCTCCTGTGACTCCACCTGTAGATATTGTGAGATCCAAATCGTTTATGACGACTATAGTCTCACCTCGCTCAAGTACCGCTTTAGCAGTTACCAGAAGTTCCTGAGAGTCAATCTTTGGTGCTTGTGAGTTGTGATTGGGCAATAAATCCGGCATGTAATTTAAGTATAACAGAGCTATGATTATTGGGTGAGGATTTTTCGATAGACTCTTTCATAATTTTCGACCATAATCTCACTTGAGAATTTTTCTTCCACCCATTTTCGGCAATCCAGGCGGTTGATTGCTGAAACAGCCTTAATTTTATCCACCATCTCATCCACGGAATTTACCAGAAAGCCGGTTTTACCATCTCGTACAGTCTCATTTAGCGCTCCTTTAGCGAAGCTGATAACTGGTGTGCCTGTGGCCATGGCCTCAACTGAGACTAATCCGAATGGTTCATTCCAATTGATCGGATTTAAAAATCCCTTAGCATGCCCCAAGAATTCGTCCTTATCGCGTCCACCCTTTTCCCCGACGTAGATTATTTGTTTGCCATCGATTAGAGGCTTTATCTCATCTTCATAATACTTTCGTTTTAATTTGTCCTCAAGCTCTATAGTGCCTGCTAAAAGTAGCTTAACCCCTGCTTTCTTAGCTGCTATGATAGCCTCTTTAGTACCTTTATCTGGATTAAATTTTCCGATCCATGCGAAATAATCCGAAGGACTATCGTTATAGGTAAATTCTGAGAGTTCTATTCCGTTATAAATTGTGTCTACGAAGTTTAACTGCGCAAATCCTGTTCTGGCTGCATTTGAAATAGATACATAATTAAGATTTTTATGAAAGTTTAACAGTGCCATTCGGTCAGGATAATTTTTTAATTTTGGTGAAACCAAATGGATCGTATATATTGTTTTGTTAGGATAAAAACTTGCTCCTAGCAGTGATATATAATCACTGATAACGCTTAAATGGAAATGTATAATGTCGAATTCTTTCTCTCTTTTAAATACCTCAGAGAAATTTAGCAGAGGGTAAGCGAAGTTGCTTTTACCGATTCCGATCCTGGCCAGAGGCTCCGGACAAACAGCTACTAATTTGGCTTTAGTTTCGGCTTTTTCTGTGGCGAAAAGTGTCACATCATGGTCATTTCTGACTAATCCTTCGGTGAGAGAGGAGATAATCCTTTCTGTTCCGCCGTAAAGGGGGGGCGGGATATTCTCATATAGACTTCCTACCTGTGCTATACGTAGTTTTCTCATTAAAAGCATTATACTATACAATATAGAGCTTTAGTTTACGTAATCCCCGCTTTTAATTTAAGGCTAACTTAGAGATGATCGGAAGTAAGCTGGCAGCTTCTTTTTTTCCGTAATTTACTTCGTCACAGATGATGAACTTGTGGTGACTATGCATCTTATTATCATAATATCCCTTGATTTTTCGGGCATAAAGAAAGTTCTTTAAATCCTCTAAGTCCTCTTCCAGTAAGTCCGCATGCTTATTTTTACAGGTTAGTGCATGCATGAGTCGGGAGCCGCCTGCCAAAAGGAAAGTAGTATTGGTCCCGCATGCAGCTTTCATGCCCATGTCCAGATCTGAATGTCCGTCACCTGCTATAAGTACATGTAAGTCAGAAGTGGGGACTGCTAATTTTCCTGTTACCATTTTTATGATTTGGTCTACAGCTTTTCTTTTTCCGGCATTTTTGGGCGTGATATATAAGGTATGGAGGTCTTTTTTAGGCTCAGAATCATCAGTTATTCTTATATTCGTGAATTTGGGGTTATTTTTAAAAGCTTGGCGAATGAAACTTCGGAATTCTGTTTTTTCTTTAGCTGATTGGAATAAAAGGCTTATCCTGTATTTCGGTCTGTAAATATCCGAAAGGCCGTCATGGTAATTTGAGGGGATTTCGTTTGGTGCATGGAAAGCTTTTTTCTTAAATTTATTAAATGAATTGATTAAGTCCCAGACATACTGTCGCCATTCCTGAGGTGTTTCCTTAAAGCTTGCCTCAAAAGCTTTATCAGATATGTAGCCCCCAGTAGATTGATGAAGTAAGATTTGAGTACCGGTAGATCCCGCTATGATGTCAGGATCCAGTAAGCCTACGTGCTCAATTAATTCCGGTTTCGCATACACTCTCTTGCCGTTAAAGATTCCCAAATGGGGGGGAGGCCGCTTGAAGCCTAATTTCTTCGATAACTCGTACTCTGTGGAGGACATGAGCATTTCTTCAGTTCTTGCCGTGACATAGGCTATTGCATACCCATCCTGTTCTAGTGTCTTACGTGTAGCATTAGTCGTATCTTTGGTACCTGTCATGGTGGAGTCGATGTCTAAAAAGGCTATCTTGAGGGATTTATGGAGACTTTGTCTTTTTTTAAGTTTCTTAATTAAGCTACTGTGAATATATCCTTCTTCTGAAAAACCCATGTAATTTACTATATAGCATTTTTATAAATAGGTCAAACTGAAGCGTGTTTTAGGTTTGAAACAATAAATATCATTATCCTATAAGTTGTAAAACGTACAGTAATCTAGTAAAATGTGCATCTCTGAAAGTGATCGATCTCAGCTCATGAAATTAGCTTCAAAAAGCTGAAAGATTCTTGAGAGAGAAAACAACGAACAGTACTTTTAAAATTTAATACAAACATATCTTACGGAGCCGCGTGGTGGTTATTAATTATGTAGTAACCAGCATGCGCTTCGTAAGAGGTGACATTAAGCGGTAGGAGAATTACAATGCCAATGATTAGTTCGGATATGATTGGGTCGGAGTTTTGGAGATTGGCTGCCGGAGGATTCGTCCTCGTGGCGATGGTCGCATTGATTTTGCGATCTATCTTCGGGAGAGGAAGGGTCAGTCTTATTGCCTCGTTCGGCTTCGCCCTTGCAGCTCTGGCTGTAATTGGCCTGCAGATCGGGGACAGCAAGTCTCTGGAGACCCAGCCAGAGGTGGTTAGGTTAGCGTTCCATGCGGGCATAGTGCTATCCCTGGTCAGCTACGTAGCGTGGTTGATCACCAGAAAGAGGGCTATGTTTGTGTTTGCTCTCTTGTTCGAGATATCGAGCATGCTGTTATGCTTGGTCATCGGACAATACTTGCAGGCACTCGCCTATGTGGTCGCGCTGTCGCTACTTATTTACAGTCTTAAAAGAGACTGATTGACAGTTTTGATTCGTTGTTCGCGCATATAAGGGAAGAAAGATTTCTTCCCTAGTTCTGAGCTCGTTAGTTTTCTAACGAATTGAGATCTATTTATAATACTTTTTATACATTGCTTAGTATTTTGATATATTTCTTTCAGTAAGATTAATGCAAGAAATACGGGATATATATACTTTAGACTAAGATTTTAAGGTATAATAAAGAACAAATTAATTTAGAATTAAGAGTTTAGAGTTCATAATTTAATTCTTAATTTTGAGTTCTAAATTCTAAACTTACTTATGGCTTCTTTTTACGACCTTAAGGATTATTTAATTAAAAGCGGCTATAAAATAATTATAGCTGCTGATGCTGAGACCAAGCAACACGTAATGAAAAACGGGGAACTCTCTGTCCAAAACGTCCATGGAGGCGTAGCATCAGCTTTCGATATCCTAGCACAAGCCACAAATGCGACTTATATAGCCCGTGCCAGAACCCCGGAAGATAAATTATCTGTAGATAAGAAGAAAAAAGTAACAGTTACAGGCGATGAAGGGTCATATACTCTAAAGCGGATTTTTATGACCGATGAGGAGATAGATAATTATTACTTCGGTTTCTCGAACCAAACTCTTTGGCCGCTATCTCATGTAGCTTTTGAAAAGCCTGTTTTTAATAAGGATTGGTATGAAGGGTATAAAGAGGTTAACCAAAGATTCGCAAAAGCCATAAAAGAAGAGATTTCAGGAAAAACATTTATTTGGATCCATGACTATCAGTTGGCTCTCGTGCCTTTATATCTTAAACTAGCGCAGCGTAAAGATGTGATAATTTCTTTCTTCTGGCACATTCCGTGGCCGACGTGGGAACAATTCCGCATACTTCCTGTTAAAAAAGATATTCTCTGGAGTCTACTGTCATGTGATTTCTTGGCGTTTCATAGAGGCTATCAAGCCAGGAATTTCATGAATACAGTACAGCGGGAGCTCGCTGTGATGATAGATGAAGAGAAGACCCAGATAAGCTTTGCGAATAATAAAACGACTGTACGGAATTTACCTTTAGGGATAGATGTAGATGTCATAAAAAAAATGGTCGAGCCTGCAGTGGGGGAATCTTTTCTGATGAGAGTGCTTCGGGATATGTTGGTAGGGGATGATAAGCAAAAATCTAATGGTAAAAAAGATCCTCTAGATAAATTTTTCAAAAACTATAAAGTGATTTTAGGCATAGACAGGCTTGATTATACGAAAGGTGTGCCGTTAAGACTTTCTGCTATAGATATGTTTCTGTCTAAATACCCTCAGTATAGAGAGGAAATCGTATATCTGGGTATTATGTCGCCATCCCGCTCAAGCATACCCTCTTATCAGATACTTAAAAAGCAGGTCGATACCCTAGCGCGAAGCATTAACGATAAATATAAAACTGACTCCTGGAAGCCGATACACATCATCCACCAGTCATTTACTAGAGAAGATGTCATAAGTCTTTATAAAAGGGCGAATCTGTGTCTTGTAACGCCTTTGGACGACGGCATGAATCTTGTGTCGAAGGAGTTTGTTATCGCACAATCGTTCTCAAAAGATCCAGGCGTTTTAGTCTTATCACAATTCGCAGGATCAGCTATAGATTTGCGTCAGGCTATAATCATAAACCCATATGATTTAGAGCAGGTAGCCAAGAGTATAAAAACAGGTTTGGAATTGCCGACTAGAGAGAAGAAAAAGAATACAAATGAGATGGTGGAAACACTTGAGGAACGTAATATTTATACTTGGGCACAAGAATTCTTCAAAGAGGCGATAAACGCTGCTAGGGAAAATAAGAGAGGATAAGTTTATTGACAATAGTATATACGGAGTATATACTGAATACAGCATGAATACTGCAGTGATTAACATAAAAACAGAAGCAGAAGTGAAACGCCAGTCTCAAAAAATCGCTCGCGAAATGGGGATTAGTCTATCCGGGCTTATAAATGGTTTCTTAAAACAGCTTGTGCGTACGAAAAAGGTCGAATTCACACTTGATGAAACACCTAATGCATATTTACGGGGGATAATGAAGCGGGCAGAGAAAGATTATAAAACAGGTAATGTATCACCTCTTTTTGATAATGCTCAAGAGGCAATAGAGTGGCTAGAAAAACAAGGGATATGAAATCACGGTATAGTCCTGAGTTTGTAAAAAGTCTAAAATATTTAAATGTTAGAATCCGTAAGAGTTTGAAAGAGAGGTTAATAATTTTTGAGAATAATCCCCAGTCTTCGCAATTGAATAATCATGCATTGAAGAGAGAGTAATTAGGCTATAGGAGCATAAATATAACTTCGGATTATAGGGCGATATACAAAGAGTTGCAGGAAGAAAAAAAGAAGGTGGCACTCTTTGTGGCCATCGGAACCCACAAAGAACTCTATGGCTAATTCAGTTCAAGTACTATTTCTTCAGATATGTCATAGAGGCTCACAAAGATAATAAGAGGGGATAGTCTTGGCTTAATAAGTAAACCACTCAGCGGACATTTTTCAGTTGTGCTTGGTAGAACGACTGCTATTTCCGGCGAAAATGTCTCTTAAAAAAAGGTAGTGGCTTACCAACTCCATGTGTTCTCAAATAATATTCTTTTGCTTCTTTAAAATCTTTACCTGTAGCTTTCTTCGCGTATGATTCCGCATCTTGATCAGTTTGTGAACCGTGTGTTGCACCATCTTCAATACCAGCCTCGTAGTTTCGTCTGGCATTTAAACGTCCTCCAAATAGCAAGAATAATGTTGTCACTGCTAATACACTTATAGCCTCAGCTGGGCTGGGTTCTGGAACTGGTGCCGGAGTGGGAGGGATTGAAGTCCGCGTTGCTGCCGCAGCAGTCGGACTAGTTTCGTCTGAAACTTGTAAACCGTTTATTCGGTTGACATCAAGTGTTATCGGATTGTAATCGCCTAATACTCCATTTCCGTTTACATCGTTTACACCTTCTAAGCAAAGTGGATTTGCGTCAATATCAAGATTTGCTAAAGGATGATTCGGATTCAAAACCTGATCACACCAAAAGATTACTGAATCACTTGATCCATCAGGGTTAAAACATGTAGGCCTCCCTTGTAATTCAGCCGGTATTATTTCGCCTGTTGTTCCTAATCCATTATCTATAATTGGCTCGCATTGAAGCTGCGCTCCATCTGTCTGAGCAGAAACTAAAGCAGGAGCAGTATCGCTGGAATAATCCTGGAGGGCTGAAGCTCTTTCAGGTTTTGCAAGTTGATATCCTCCGAAGATTAAGCTGGTGGCTAATAGAATATTTGCAATTTGGGGATGTGGTTTACCTCCAGGCACGTTTATAGACATGGACTTATTCGTCCATTTGAAGCCTTGGTCTTTTCCGTAATCTATTCCGACTCTATTTTCTGAAGACATAGTTAAATCCGGTTCTACCGGAAGACAATTATCAACTATAGGATAGATAAATACTTGAGCGAATCTTAGTTGAGCCTGAGTGAAGTTGACAAAACGTGTATTATAGGATACAATCCGAAGATGAAAACCGACTTTCGATACCCTCTACCCATCGAGCGTCTCCACGCACGGTTTGATCCTGTTTTTGATGCTTTAAAGGCGAATCAGTCAATTCATCTTATCGGTCTTCCTGATACAGGAAGGAGTGGATATCTTAAATTTATACTATCAGCTTCTGATGTGCTTCCTGAATTCATAAATCCATCGGAGTTTAGCTTTGTAATTCTTGAGCCTGCGGATATCGAAGGTTCATTTCCTAAAACATTACTTCTTAAGCTCATGGCAGCTAGAATAATAGAATCTAACGATTTAGTTACGCATGCTCTTAAAACAAGTGATAATCAGATCCTGCGTGAGGCCATAATCACCATAATTAGTAAGCTTAGTGGGAAAAAGATAGTCTTCGTGCTTTATTCACCTTCTCAAATACTGACTAAAGATAAGGATATAGCCTCGTTTTTGGCACATATTTTAGGGATAAATCGAACACCTCCTAATGCTACATGTCTTTTGCTTACGATAAGTAGTCCTTCATTTTTAGATATCGTTTCTGAAGAAGCTGTTTTTCCGTTACACCTGTTTCTTGAGGAGCGAAAGGTGTTCTTCCCGCTATTCGATGACTCCGAGATGAACTATCTGAGGCGTAGGCTTGAACATTTGCTGAACATCGCTATTTCTGACGAATTGGATAGGGAAGTACGAGCAGTCGCGGATGGTCACACTATTCTTTATAGAACTCTTGTAAATCAGGCCTTACATCTGGGTAATATAGATGAAGATAGGATCACAGCCCTAACCCAAAGCATATGGCAAGCCTTAGGTAAAGAGCAGATACGAAGCATCGAGAAAGGAAGCCACAAAGATAATCTAATTATTCAGAAGTTAAATTTATTAACGTCAGATGGAATTCTTCGTATCGATTTTAACGAATTAATGAAATCAAATGAACCTGAGGTGTCAGCTCAGGATCTATTACTTAAATCTTTTTTTGAAAAGAGGCCGAACATATTGACTACCCGTGATGAGGTGGCCAGAGAATTGTGGGGCGAGGAATGGGAAAATCAGTACTCTGACTGGGCTTTGGATCAAGCTATATATTCACTGCGTAAAGCGCTGCCTGAAGGAAATAATCTCCAAACTCTCCGTAATAGAGGTTATATATTAGCTACAAACTAATTTACTATGGCATTATTAGAAACAGAAATGATAATGGGAAGACCGGGTTCAAATCTTTTCGAAGAGATACTTGCTCATGAAGAAATTACTGAACAGGAAGATGCTCCAAATGGATATAGGGAGCAGTCTGTTCGAGTGGAAGTCAGCGAAGAATATTTAAAAGAAATAATTGGCTTAAGTAAAGATGATTTATTAAGCCTAATTCCCGTAGGATCTTTTATGACGGGAAGCAGGGTGAGATTAATGGCTTATTTTAAGAAGTGGAAATACAGCGGAGATGAATTGAGAGAAGTAATAGAATCAAGATATGTTTTCGAGCCGTATGACCGAATGCTGGGCATTAGATATAGCTTAGATGATAAATATTTGCCGGAGGAAATTGGAGAAAGTGATTTGGACATCGTTACTGAAGAAAGAAATTTCCCAATTACTGCAGAGACGTTACCAAGTAGAACGTATCCTGACCAAGTACATGCCCGTGAAGTTTATATGTCTTCGGACGGTGCGAAAAAAGATATACACTATCATTCTTATCCTCCCATGGAAGGCGTCACGGATTTACGTGAGTTGCATTTAAGATCAGAGCCTACGATTTTTGCATTTCGTCTCGAACGAGACGAAGATGATAATTTCTATTTGGTAGATCCTTTAAACTCTCTAGGTATCGGTGATGAAAAAAGTAGAGAAGGGGCGCATGATTGGCATTTTGCTGGTGATGAAGTTAACCCTGAGATGCTTAGATATTTTAATGAATACCCGCCTTTATTTAGGTTTAGGCTTGCAGTTGCAGCGAGTCTAAATCAAATTAGCGAGCTTGATAGGTATTATGATAAAAAGTCTTTACAAACATTCAGAGACGGTTTAGATTCGGAAGAATTAAAGGCTGGATACGAAGCAAATCCAGCTGCTAAAGAAAGCTTTAAGGAGTATATGAGACGTGCATTAGTCACGAAAATATATTATAAAGAACGTTTTTTAGGAGCGTTGGTTGAGATCGGGATTTTGGATTTCGTAAAATCTATTATGCTTGAAGAATTAAATCCTGAAGAAAATGATATAGACAGACGTATGAAATGGATTTTTATAGATAGAGCGGCTCTCATAGAACATTTTCATAGAATAAATAAACTATGGACTGATGAAATGTGGGATGTAGTTTATAATATATGCACAGTGGATGATGAAGCAATTATTTCATAGATATCTTGAGATAGAACATCAATTTCAATTCTTAAAGTTCAGTGGAAGTTATAGCTTGCAGTATTGCACAGTTACTCTGGTGTAGTGGGAACCTGCAGTTCTGGCATTATCAGTGGATTCGACAGCATCGTCAGTTCTGCTTGATAAACCTAAGAACTGTCTTTTTACTTGCAGTCTTACTGTTTTTATATTTGTATTAAAGTAATCCTCTGGTGCCAGGTTCACGCTGCTGAACTGATAGGACGGTCTGTTTCTGGGGTTGGCGACTGTTACTGGCCATCCGGCATTTGCAGTTTGGGGACAGAAAAAGTAATCGCCTTGTTGTTCTCCAGTTTCATCCGGATAGATATCCTGAAGATTGCGTAGTGTTCCTCCAGAGCTTACTTTACGTCCATCCACAAATGGTGTTTGATTTACATTTGCCAGGAATTCTCCTATGTCATTACAGGTTAGGTTTAGCAAGCTTCTTAGCGCGTTACCTGGTTTGATGGCGCTGACAGTTACTTTACTGGCTTCATTTCTCTGCCAATATTCATCTGCCTCTATGCTTTGACCCGGCAGATTAACTTTCCCTTTTTGCGGTTTGGGTGCGCCTATTCTTCCGGTCCAACCCCAGTCTGCAACAACTTTTAGGGGTTTTGATACATCAACTCTTGTCAAAAGCATGGTATGTGTTTTGGTTGTGAAGTCTCCGTTGTCATTAATGATATTTGCTACATAGTCTCCACTGTTTAGCGTATGGACTTCGGTTGCTACTTTAGAAGGTTCACATACTGTAGAAACTGGCGGTGTATTGCTAGGAACTGGTGTAGCTGTAGGTGCGGTTGTGGGAGTAAAGCAAGCAGTAGGATGTATTTTTATTTGTTGGGGTGCCACGATGTTATCGTTTTTCTGACCATTCACGTTTATAACGGCTTTTGTGACAAATCTTATACTATTAAGATTCATATTGATTTCGCCAAGTTCTACCACTGCTTTAATAAAATTAGCCAATGTTTCTATATTTTTAGGATTATTAGCCGTATTGCCATAAAGCGGAACACTGCTATTCCAATAACCTGTGTATGAGCTGTCGTTGAGTGTAGTTTCTGCTAGTTTATAACATGCCCACTCAGGTGTGCCGGTATTTCCGTTAGGTCCTTTCCAGTTCGCTCCGGAATTAAAGTAATACTGATAAATATATCTATGGGCTTCGTTGGTATCAGGATTCATGCAAAATTGGAATTGCACATTTGCATCGGAATTGACAGGTTCCATATCGGTAAGGCTCATCTTATAGCTCAAATTGTTATCAACCGAGCTATTATATTGCTGGTTGGGCGCACAGGTGGTATTTAAAGTAGCGGAAATAGGGACAGCAACTGTTGGAGAAGGAGCTGCTGCGCATTTCTGGTCAAACTGTGATTTGATCCATGTATTTAAGGATGATCCGGAATAATCGGCTTCATCTTGCAGTCTTGTAATATTAACCCTTGTGCCATTTTGCACACAATAATTCTGTTTTGAAGGTGTGTAGTTAATCACACAATAATTGCTCGCATCTGCTGAATATTGTACCCATACATCATCAGCACTATCTAAGCCGTCATGTTGTACTACGGAACATCTGGTGTCCTGAGGAGTTCTATTAGTATTAGTAACAGCTCCATTTGATCCACTCAGATACTGTAGTACTACACTGTTGCCTATAGCGATATTTGTGCGATTATTCGTTCCATCATTGGGGTTATTATCATCTATATCGTCTTGACCAAGCCATCCGTTTTCACCGGGATTTCCGTTACAGACTCTCCAACCGTCTCCATCTTGCTGAGTTGAATCTTCATTTAGATCTTGTCTGGTTAATCGGCAGTAGACATTTTTCTGATTGCCTGGAGATTCTGCCCGGGTTCTATTTTCGGTTGAAGTTTGTGAGCCGACGAGGTTGAGAGTGAGGCCGAGGGTCAGGCCGAAGAAGAAAGCCATGAGAATAAAAACGTGTACTTTATATGTTGGAGCAGTTTTAAGCATAAAATATCGGTCTTTTTACGACCTATCTAAATTATTAAAGACTTTTAAATACTTTGTCAAGGGCCAATTTTTCACGAAGTTTTTCACACAGTACACCTTGACTTTAGTTTAGATTAGTAGTAAAAGATAATTACTTATTAGTCCCGATTGAATCGGGATTAGTCATTAGTCTTCTTGCCCACGGAATACTGCCACAACGATAGGTTCAAAGGTACAAGGTTCAGAGGTTCAAGTAATGTAATATTTGTACTTTATTCTCTGCTTGCGCCTTGCACCTGTGCACCTTGTGCCTAATATATGTTGGAATGGGGAATACTTACAGTCGGATTTTATTTAGGCGTGATGGTCACTCTTTACATCTCACGCCCTGATAAAGAAGGGGAGTGAATTAATTTTTGTAAACTTATTTCCTGTGTAGAATTGATGTGATATATATAATTCTCTGTTTTTGATTAATATAATACAAAATTCTATGTGGCCATGCACGAACTGAGCGCTGGTTATCTAGTTCGCCTTCAAGCTTTTTACCTGAAAGAGGATTTTCTTGTATCATTTTTAATTTCTTGCTAATCTTTTTCTTGTCAGGCGTAGGTACGCGAGCGTACTGTCTTTGCACTTTCGGAGTGACAATCACTTTCATACAGTTATTTTAAATCTTCCAGAGGAATACCTAGTCCTTTTTTTGCCTGACTCATGCCTTCTTTTATACTCTCTCTTGCTCCTGGGATTGCCAGGATTTCTGCAGTTTCTTCTATAGATTCAAGCTCTTCCTGGTTAATAAGCACTGCTTTTGATCTTCCATTTACAGTTATGATGAATCGATCTCCTTTTTCATGTGCTTTATTAACTAAGTCAGGAAGATTCGCTCTCGCATCTGATATGGGGATAATATTACTCATAAATAAATAGTACATAATTCTGTACAACTTGTCAATAGTTGCTAATTTTTTTTTAACAATTTACTATAAAGTATATGTGGTCATTTTTGTTTCCTAAAAAAGAACCTGAAATTAAAACACCTGCCAATGCTTCGTCTCAGATTATAAAAGATTTAGAGGGGATCATCATCAGGCTTCAGACTTCCATAAATTCTTTAAATATCGGCTTTGTTATTGTCGATACTACCGGCGAAGTCGTGAATATAAATAATACTGCGAGGTCTTTGTTATGTTCTGAGTTCGCCAAGGCTAATTTGTCTTCGCATATTTGTGCCGTAACAGAGCTTGGGGAAAGAATAAAATTAATGATCAACTTTGAGGATGAGATTAAAAAATGTCTTTCGACGCGAACAGCAGTGTTTTTAAAAGACATAGAACTCAGGGAATTATACCTATACATAAGGATTTATCCGATCCTTCTTGGTGGCTCAAAAGATACGAGTAAAAACCTTCTTACCGGGGTTTCTGTCATTATAGAAGACGTCACTCAAGAAAAAGTAGCACTCAGAGCCCGGGATGAGTTTTTATCACTTGCCTCACACGAGCTTAGAACACCACTTACCGCGATACGGGGTAATGCATCGCTGATAAGGGAGTTTTACCAAGGTTTATTAACAGAGCATAAAGATTTATCAGAGATGGTTGCGGATATTGAAGAATCAGGCGTGCATTTGATAAGGATAGTTAATGAGTTTTTAAATGTATCACGCTTAGAGCAGGGAAAATTAATGTTTAATAGGGAACTTTTTAATCTTTTTGATGTTCTGAATATCGTTATAAATGATATGAAATTTGCAGCTTCAGAAAAGAATTTGGATTTTAGTCTACATAATATGCTGACTCCATCGGATAAGCTGTTTGTAGTTGCAGATGAACTGAGAACGAGAGAGGTTTTAAATAATCTGGTCGGTAATTCTATCAAGTACACCGACAAAGGCAGTATTGCGATAAATGTGGATGTATCAGGCGATAAAGTTATAATGAAAATTACGGATACCGGTCGGGGGATACCGCTTCATAACCAGGTCATGTTATTTAAGAAATTCCAGCAGGCAGGAAACAGCATATATACTAGAGATTCGGCTTCAGGTACCGGACTTGGATTATATATTTCAAGGCTTTTGGCAGAAAGAATGGCAGGAACAACTTACCTTGAGAGATCTGAGGAAAATAATGGTTCCACATTCGTATTCACATTACCTCTGGCAAGTCCACTTGAGGTGAAGATGTTACAAGCTACAGATAAGAAAGAGCAAAGTAATTTCGTGACTAGCGGAGTCTAGGAAAGGTACCAAAGGTATCGGAAGTATCAGATGTATCAAAAGCAATATCAAGTAGATAAAACAGAAAAAGGATATCATAAATTATTGGTTTGGCAACGATTTCGAGAGCTTTTGTTAATAACTTATTGTCTGAGTGATAAATTGCCAAAATCAGAGGAGTTTGGATTAAAATCGCAAATGAAACGAGCTATTGTCTCTGTATTATCTAATTTTGTTGAAGGATATTTGAAAAAAGCGCTAAAGAGAAGCTTCGTTTTCTTGAAATTGCAGAGACCTCTTTAATGGAGCTTGAAGCTCAAAGTGAGATTTGTGCAATGTTGGAATATTGGAATAATGAAGATTATTCAAGTTTTGAAAGTAAGAGAGCAGAAGCAGGTTTTTTACTAAATCGATATAAATCAAAAATTACCATCTGATACATTTGATACCTGTGATACGTATGATGCTTTAAGTCACTTATTTTTCAAAATACAACTTGCATTCTTAAGCTATCAGACTATATTATATTGAATAAGTGGGATTATGAAGAAAATCTTGGTGATAGAGGATGATCCATATGTCAGGAAGTTTTATGAACGGCTCTTTAAAAGTGATGAGCATGATGTCATTATCGCCGAAAATGGAACTGAAGGTATAAAACTGGCATCTAGTGCCCATCCCGATCTCATACTTTTAGATATCATTATGCCTCACATGAACGGTATGGAAGTGTTAGATGTTCTTAAAAATCAGGAAGATACTAAACAAATACCCGTGGTAATGCTTACTAATATAGACGATACAGCAGTAATCCAGGAAGCTCAAAGAAAAGGAGTGAATGGTTTTTTAGTAAAAGCGTATTATGAACCTGAAGCATTGCGTACGCATGTAGAGAATTTGATAAAGTAAATTTATGGCAAAAGTACTTATAGTAGAAGATGATGTATTCATGGCTAGGATGTACCTTAAGATATTTTCGCATGAAAATTACGAAGTCACTGTGGCATCAAATGGTGAAGACGGGCTTATGAAAGCGAGAGAAAATAAGCCCGATGTCATACTGTTAGACATTATGATGCCTAAAATGAACGGGTTTCAGGTTTTGGAAACTATAAAATCTGATCCCAAACTTGCCAATACTCCAGTTATCATGCTTACTAATCTGGCAGGGGATCAAGACATAGAAGAAGCCCGTAAGATAGGAGCAGCTGATTATATAGTCAAAAGCAATTATTCCCCAAGTCAAATTTTGGATATAGTAAAAAAAGTGATAGAAGGAAATAGAGCGACAGTCTAGGCTTTGCTATATAAGTTGCTTGACTGTAAACTGTGGGAAAAGTTCTTTCTTTAAATCAACCCCTGCTTTTTCTGAGACAATCATAGCTTTAAAAAAAGTTTTTACTCCCATTAGATTTAGTCCTATCTCTTGAGTCAAAAATTTTACAAACTGCAGCTGAGTCAGATCATCTATTGAAAACATTCTTCTTTTAGTATCCGTCCGGTGAGACGTAAATACTCCTTCTTTCTCATAGAGCATTAGTGTTCGGGGATGAACGTTGAGAAGTTTTGCGGCCACTGATATCGTAAGTATAGGTCTATTCGTGCTCATAAATGAAAGTGTTATATGCAGTTAATATAAATATTGATAGTCACATTGTCAATAGCGTATATTTTCTAATTTTTAAATATTAAAGTAAATATACCATTACTTTAAATATGTTAAATAGATTTTTGACATTGAAATATTCGAGATTTATTATAATACAAATAATTCATTTAAAGCATGTTAAAATACATAATTCCCTTGATAAATAGGCCTATTTATTTATAGATAGAGTGTAAGGATTTTTAGAGAAAATTTGACCAAAGTTTTTAAATTTTTCTAATTTAGTCCCATATTAATTAAGAAACCTAATGATATAAAGATAATATAGCTAAATCTATATAAAAGTTATATTTACATATTTTAATTTAAAATTAAATATAAACAAAGAATGACAACATAATTTATGTTCACTTTAAGTGTCCAAGAGTTCTTCAATAATAAATTAACGAATATAGTTTCAAATTTTTAATTTAATTTAATTAATCTTATAATATGTATTCATTTTTTAAAGACGTAATTTGCCTCATTTTTAGCTAATAATAGGCTAAAGATCGACCTACAAGTGCTTTAAGTGATAAAAAGTAACCAAGTTTTACCCTATAATTTCTTAAGTCATGACTTCTAGGTGAATATATCTGTTTAGGTCTGGCTTTAAATCCTCATTGATTTACAGAATTAGCCTCAAAATGTTCTGTTCCCATTAATGTTTACATTCATCAGTTGACAGACCTATAGCTATATTTAGGCACGATTAATATGTATGGCATCTAATCATTGAGCTTAATATATTTTTCATCTTTCACGTTTTGCTCTTGCTTTTTAATGTATTGACAATCTATTCCCGACACTGTTAACATTTAAATACGAATATATTCGAATTTAAATAGTCCGAATATATCCGAATAACAAATTCAGGCAGGTGATTGTACGATGTATAAACGCTTGTCTGAACAGGAAAAATTAAGATTAATTAAGAGAGTATTAAACGGAGAAAACATATCTTCCGTTTGTAAAGACGCGAAAATCTCCCGCACGATTTTCTACCGTTGGTTAAAAGAGCACAAGAAAACACACAGCTTAGAGAATTTACCTTCTAAGCCTTTGCCTAAATCCCTAAGAGTTAATAAACATCCTAAATCCTTTAGTATTCGAATTGAGAACGAGATTATAAAATTAGCTTTGACTAACCCAGGTATGCCTATCTGGAAGATAGCCCAAATAATTGATGTGAGTAATCATGGGGTTTGGAATGTATTAAAAAGACACGATCTCAACTCTATAGATTCCAGAAATACACATATATATAAGTACGGCGTAAGCTTAGTTCAATCACATAGCCAGGAAATGAAGCGTACAATTATCAGAAGATATGAAACCGGTGAATCTATAAGTACGCTATGTAGGAAATTTAGTATATCGCGAACGGTTTTTTATCGTTGGCTTAAGCGTTATAAAGATGCCGGCAGGCAAGATACAGCTTTAAAAAACTTAAGGCCCGTAGGCGATAGTCACTGGAAAGCAAAGCCTGAAGCCCGCGAATTGATACTTCAGATCATAATAGACCATCCTGAATTTTCAGCTCACAAACTATCTGTCGCGTTGCAGAATTCGGCAGGTAAAAGAATTCTCAGTGTACATGGAGTACATAATTTACTCACTAGACTCAAGCTATCAAGGTATGAAGAACGCCTGGCTTATGCTTCATCTCACGTGCCTGTCGTCTCACTACCAATATTATCGAAAGATATAAATCTACCGCAAGTTCCGAGATATTCATTTATCTCATTCCTTCCGCCTCCAGTGCAGAGCTTAATAACTTCTTATGGATCAATCGCCGCTGTATCAGCCTCACTTTTTATATTTATAATAGTTTTCCTAAATTCTTTAGTTAACGCTGGGGGAATGTCCAGCGTAATCGGTGTGATATTCGCCTGGATTTCATTAATTTTAGGTACATTCTTCTTTACATATTCGCTCAAATATTATATTACTATAGCCGTTGTATTATCGTTCTCACGAAACCAAGATATGAAGAACGATAATACAGCAGAAAGTAATATAAGCTCTTTTTGGGGCAGGCTTTTCGGTATTGAAGTTTCCATAAAAGGAGATGGTGAAGAACAAAAAGCTAAAACCATTGATGAAAGAAGGTATGGATTACAACATGATTTAACGAATATCAGACTTGAAAGATATCCTTTCGTATCTGTCCAGCTTTCGACCTTCAACGAAAAACGTGTTATAGAACGTCTCTTAACAGCTGCTACCTCTATAG
>CAZNVI010000019.1:0-8341 GCA_964576705.1 uncultured Gammaproteobacteria bacterium
TTGCTACGTATAGAAAAACAGCTGATGGGATATTTACCAAGTCAGGTATACAAGATTATCTGGTTTTGCTAAGTATATACCAAACATGCAGATACAGAGGAATTAACTTCTTACAATTCCTATTGTCAAAAAGAAAATGCTTGACATTTAATAGTTAGTCTTTGTTTAGAAGATGAGATTTAGTTTAGGAAAAATGAAAATTCGCTTTTAGAGGAATATTGAAGTTTCGTGTAGCAGTCAGTTTAATTCTTGACCTTACTATTTAAATAATTTATAGTCCTTCTAGTATGCTCTCTTGAGACATTTCCTGCACCTCCATGTGTAAAGAGCTTTATTTGCCAGAAGAGCGCTTATAGGAAGTGATATTAAATGAGTCAAAAAATTATAATAGTTTTATGGTATGACAAGAATGCTTAAGGTTTGTAGTCGGGGGCATGAGTTTTATAAAAGCAGTGATTGTCCTGTTTGTCAGATTTGCTGGGGTGGATACTATAAAGACCAAATGAATTTGGAATTTCCGAAAGACCTAAGCGCTCCTGCACTGCGCGCATTGTTAAATGCGAAGATCACAACGCTCATAAAGCTAGCCACTTTTAATGAAGCTGAGATTCTTAAGCTTCATGGTATTGGCCCAAGTTCTATGCCGAAATTGCGAAAAGCTTTAAGCTTAAAAGGTTTGGAATTTAAGAGAACTTAAAATATGGAAGACGTAGATAGATATATTAAACAGTTTCCTGACGATGTAAAGATAAAATTAGAGCAAATGCGAAATATCATCAGGAAAGCTGCA
This sequence comes from uncultured Gammaproteobacteria bacterium, assembly GCA_964576705.1. Taxonomy (GTDB): domain Bacteria; phylum Patescibacteriota; class Microgenomatia; order Levybacterales; family UBA12049; genus CAYMDS01. Next base: position 791 of record CAZNVI010000019.1, read on the forward strand.
CCTGATGCGACAGAGAAAATGGGTTACGGAATTCCTACATTTACATACCATGGAAATCTCGTACATTTTGCCGGTTATAAAAATCATATAGGCTTTTATCCTTCGCCCAGTGCTATTGTAGCCTTTAAAGAGGGTCTTAAAAAATATAAACAGGCAAAGGGCTCAGTCCAATTTCCACTCACAGAGCCACTACCTTTAGATTTGATAACGAAAATCGTGGGATTTAGAGTTAAGGAGAATGAAATTAAATCCTCTAAGAGTAGTTAATGATATAGTGTAAGATATGACCGCTTCAGAATCTATAGATAAGCGAATAAAAGAACTACCTGATTGGCAAGGACTCCTTTTTATGAAACTTCGTAAATTAATCCATGATGCTGACTCTGAAATAATAGAGGAGTGGAAATGGGATACTGCTGTGTTTTCTCATAATGGTATGGCGTGTGCTCTGGGAGCATTTAAAGATCATGCGAAAATCAATTTTTTCAAAGGCGCATTATTAAAAGACACGCATAAGCTACTTAACGCAGGATTTGAGTCCAAGCAACATCGTTCTATAGACTTTCGAGAAGGTTATGCAATTAATGAGCCGAAGTTAAAAGATCTTATAAAAGAGGCTGTGGCGCTAAATACGAAAAAGAAGTAGGTGCCTCTAGCTGCTAACTAACGTAAAAACCTATAACTTACCGCCTGAACGATATTTTAAAGACTAGTTTTCTTACAAAAATCACAAGAAAATTCTGTATATTATTCGTATGTTGAACTTCAATAATATAATGGTCGGCACGCCTGAGCCTAAGAAGCTTTCTGACTTTTACGAGAAAGTTTTTGAAAAATCTCCGGACATGCAAGATGGTTCATGGTCAGGATGGCAAGTCGGAAGTACCTTTTTCAGCGTTGGAGAGCATTCCGAGGTGAAAGGTAAAGCGAAAGAGCCACAGAGGATAATTTTAAATTTTGAAACTAAGGAAGTTAAGAAAGAATTCGAGAGGATAAAAAAAACTCGGTGCGAAAGTAATTAAAGAGCCATATGGAATGAGCGAGAAAGGCGAGGTAACCGAGGACGAAAATGGTATGTTGATCGCGACTTTCGCCGATCCCGATGGCAACTACTTCCAGCTCATGTCCCCCTGGGAAAGCAAATAAAGTTTCTAAAATAATAAACAAACTTTACACTTTTATTAATCATTCTTTTTCCCTATAATGATCTCAAGTAATATGAACACCGATTATCTGAAGCTGTTAGAATTTCTTCATGAAGCGGAGAAATTGAAATCCACTTTTAGACACAATTGGATGGCTTCCGGCAGGCAAGAAGATTCGTCTCAGCATTCCTGGAGAGCAGCTTTGTTTTTTATAGTCGCACACGAGCTGTATAAATTCGACGTTGATGGCTACAAGACTCTTGTCATGTTAATAATTCATGATCTACCGGAACTCAAATATGGAGATATCGCAGGATTTATTAAGGATACAGACAGCAAATTACACGCAGAGCATAAAAAGCGAGAAGCAATAGCTGCTAAAGAACTCTATGCAATTTTACCTGAGTCTTTAGGGAATAAATTGACAGCATTACAGGAAGAATTTGAAGCCGGAGAAACCACGGAAGCGAAAGTAGCACAAGCGCTTGAAAAAATCGAATCACAGCTTCAGCATCAAGAATCCGGGCCCAAGTATTGGAGCAAGGAAGAAAAAGGGGAGCATATGCTGAATTATCCTAATAAAGCAATTGAGGCACTAGGTAACCAAGACGTAAAGAATATTTGGGAAATTATAAGAGACGAAATTCATAAACTAACCTATCCTGAACCCTAGCTCATCGCAGTTTCCCCTAATTTGGAATTGAATTATTCTTGTCAACAAGTGTAGACTTAAAATATGTCTGAAGGTCTTTTGTCTGATAAAGAGCTTTTGGTTATTTTTGCTACAGCACCAACTGGCCTAGGACATATTCGAGTGACTGATGCGCTTTACCATGGATTACCTGAAAGCGTGACGCCTATTCTTTTAGGAGCACAGGACAGATCAGTAGATTCAATGTATCGCTTCGTTTCCCTACATCCATATACGCGTGCCGTTATGGAGATATTGCAGAGTAAGCCTTGGGAGAAGTTATTTGCTATAGGTGCGAAATGGTATATCCGTTCACAGACCAAATTACTTTATCAGCAGTTCATTACTGTCCTAGGCGAGCGTTTAACTGTACCTAAAACTGTTTTAATAGTTGCGACACATAACATGCTCGCACATCAATTGGGTAAAATAAAAAAGAAGTTAGAAATTCAATCAAATGCAAAAATTTATCTAGTGGTCCAAGTAACAGATGATAGTCCACAGCCGTTTTGGTATGTACCCGAAGCAGATTTGATACTCGTTCCGAGTCTTTACACAAAACAAGAATTATATAAATATGCCAAGCAGTCTAATTTGCGGCATGTCCCAGTTGAAGTAATCGCCTATCCTGTCAGTCCATTACTGACTGAGAGTTTAACAGACACAATGTTTGAGGAGAGACTGAGTCAGGTTAATCCGAATGCACACTCAACAAATATTAGCATTCCGATTTCGGGTGCTGCTGTGGGAACCGAATTTACTACAAATATTGTAAAAACACTACATAAACTTGATCCCCGTTATAAATTCCATATAGTATCCAAAGAAGCATATTACACAAAGGTGTTTATCGAAAAGATGAAGCACCTGCCTTACGTAAACATCTATACTGCAAGTCATGACAGAACTACTGTTAACAACTACGAGAACATCTTTTTAAAAAATAATAATTTAGCGCTAGAAATTACGAAACCAAGCGAACAGGCATTCAAGGCATTGTGTCTACCCAAGCAGCGCGGAGGAGTCATTTTATTGTTTTCAGCTCCTATCGGAAGACAAGAATATGATAATTTACACTTTTTGCGAGCACGAGGTATGTTGCCTAGTAAAGCAGAACAGGCAATGCTTTGGGAATATGCGAGAAGTGACAGAGTAGACGTTTTTCCATTATTTAAAAATGCAGCTGAACGCTGGCGGGGTGTCTGTCTACCAGAGAATCCTAGTGACGCAGCGCATTACATCGATTGGAGTCTTAAGCAGCAATTTTTCATGCATATGATGTCTTATAAGCGCTTGTCTTCGGATCATGAGTTACGTTCAGATGGTGTAGCGCAGTTCTGGAATACTGCTGCAGATTTGTTGAGAAATAAAACTAGCGTATAGCATTAAAAATACATTTTAACCGAGATAGTCTCGTAATTTGTTTCCGCGTGAAGGATGACGCAATTTTCGAAGAGCTTTTGCTTCAATTTGACGTATGCGCTCACGGGTTACCGCAAACATTCTGCCTACCTCTTCAAGAGTCTTTGGCCTTCCGTCTTTTAACCCGAATCTTTCTTCAAGAACCCTTCTTTCACGATCTGAAAGTGTTTGAAGTACTTGGTCTACTTGTTCTTTAAGTAGCTCCTTAGATGCTGCATCAAAAAGAGTAGGGGCTGCTGAGTCATGAATGAAATCGCCAAGCTTACTGTCTTCTTCGTCGCCCACCGGAGATTCAAGGCTCGCTGGGTTTTGGGAGATCTTTATAATCTCTAAAGCCTTTTCAGGATCTATGCCGAGAACCTTTGCGACTTCTTCAGGTGTCGGCTCGCGTCCTAGCTCCTGCATTAACTTTCTTGAGGTCCTAAGGAATCTATTGATATTCTCGACCATGTGTACTGGAATTCTGATTGTTCTGGCTTGGTCTGCTATCGCGCGGGTGACACTTTGACGTATCCACCAGGTAGCATATGTAGAGAACTTAAAGCCGCGCCGCCAATCGTATTTCTCAACAGCACGAATTAAACCTTGATTTCCTTCCTGAATAAGATCGAGAAGTGTGAGGCCACGACCTATGTATTTTTTAGCGATGGATACTACCAAGCGAAGATTCGAGTTTATCAATTGCTGTTTTGCAGCTTTATCGCTTTTTTCAACTCTTTTAGCAAGATCAATTTCCTGATCGAAGGTAAGAAGGGGAATTCTGCCTATTTCCTTAAGATACATCCTGACAGGATCTGATACTGTACCCTCAGCAAGGACGGTTAGAGCCTCAAGTTCTTTTTCAAGGTCTTCTATGGATTTTTGGTCATCACGCTCTTGAGCTACGGATTCAAAGACATCTATGCTTGAACGCATGAGCTTGTCATAAAGCGTATCTAATTCTACTATGTGTTCTTCGGGGCGCTGGAAGATTCCCAATATTTCATCTTGCGTTATATAGCCACGTTTTTTCGCTGTTGCGACGATGTCTGTCAGAATGGCTGGTGGTTTGGGCTTAATCATAGTCATTTTCCAACAAGAAAAATCCCATTTACAGGGAATAGAGAGATTGTAGCAGAATATATCAATAAGACAAGGGGCATCTCAGGCACAAAGGTGCATAGCTTCAAAGCTGCAAGAAGTTCAATCTCATTTGAAATACTATCCTTTGCATCTGAAATCTAGTTTTTCAGCAGACCTACGAGCTTGGTGTACTCCTCCTTAAGCTTATCCATATCCTCGTTTTCCCCATATTCTTTTTCTTTAAGCAAATCAGTGATTTGTTTAATTTTTTCCTTGATATAAAGCGTTTTTAATTGTATTGCCGTCTTTTCCACTTCTTTTATTAGTTTTTCGTTTTCTTTAAAATCCGCAATAGGCATCAGAAGCGCGGTATTATAAGTACCCAGAAGTTCTGTGGGTAAACTTGAGCTGAATTTATTCACATCGGCATCTGCCACTTGGTTTATAAAATCTATAAAGTATGCAAGTAATTTTTGAGAAGCATGTTCTAATGGTGTGAATTCTGCCAATACTTTCCAAACCTGCTTGGCTGTTTCTAAGGGATTGCCGCTTTGAAAAATGAGTGCCAGTAAATAATCCCCAAGTATCTCTTTTCTGGGAACTTTGGTTTTAGAGTTATTGACCATTTCTTTTTCGATGGTTTTCTTCTTCTTTTTATCGAGTTCCATGATTATGCTTTCATATGTAGTATCTATGCTGGAACTTAATTTGCGAAGGTAATGTTCTTTTATGATGGCATTATCTATTCCTTCTATAACAGGTAAAAGTGCATCTGCGATTTTTCTTTTTCCGTCAGATGTATCTTGGGGATAGCTCTGTAATGCTTGATCGAAAAGATAATCATAGATATTGATATCATTCTCCACTGCTTTTTTAAATTCGATAGGATTTGTATTTAATACCTCATCGGGATCTTTACCTGATGTAGTGATTACTGTAGTATTAAGTCCTCGCTTTGACAGTATAGGCAAGCTCCGTTTTATTGCTTCAGTACCCGCAGAATCTCCGTCAAAACACAATGTTACCTTTTCTGCGAAACGGGAAAGAAGGTTTACCTGTTCTTCTGTTAATGCAGTGCCTTTTATAGCTAGTACATTAGTTATTCCTTCACGAAAACAACTTATTACGTCAAATTCTCCTTCCACTAAAATCACGCGGTTTTCTTTCCGTATGGCCTCTTTTGTTATATTAAGGCCGAAGAATTGTGTTCTTTTTTGATAGATTAGGGTTTCTTTTGTGTTTATATACTTACCCCCGAAACCGGTTTTTTCATCAAGTAAGCGTCCCGAGAAACCTAAAACATTATCTCTTTGATCTATAAGCGGGAACATAAGCCGTCCTCTGAAAAAATCTGAGAGGCCAGAGTTATATTGTGTTACGAGGCCCGCATCTACAAGATCTTCTTTTTCCAGCCGCTTTTTTTGTAGAAGGTAACGGATTAGGGATTTTCCGGATGAAGGCGCAAAGCCTAACTTAAAAGTTTCAATTAATTTTTCATTCATGCCTCTGTTTTTTAAATAATCCAAGGCATTAATTCCTGCTTGGTGCTTGGTTAAAATATAATGATAAAATTCAGAAGCGATGGAGTTGGCTTTAATAAGCCTGTCTTTTTTGGCAGATGTCTTAGTTTCGGCGACACCGGATCTTATTAGTTCTATTCCTGCGTGTTTGGCAAGGACACGAAGGGCCTCAGGAAATTCTAGATGCTCGTATTCCATAAGGAAGGTGTAGATATCTCCTCCTTTACCACAGCCGAAGCAATGCCAGATTTGCCTGTCAGGAGATATCACAAAGCTTGGAGTTTTTTCGCCATGGAATGGACAAAGAGCTTGAAAGTTCTTTCCGGCCCTTTTCAGAGTTAGATATTCTGAGATAAAAGAAACTATATCTATTTTTTCTCTGATTTCTGAAACCTGATCCATATGTAAGTAAATAGCTAATAGCGAATAGCAAATAGTAGTTAGCTAATGACTAACGACTATAAGCTAACGACTAATTATTGCCTACATTGTATCACGGGGTTTTAGGTTGTAGCGCATAAAGTAGAGCTGTAAGTATTTCTCGCGAAAATAATCTACAGCAAGTACAAAGATTATCATCTTTCAAGGAAAAAACCAGCTGTCAGTAAGGGAAAAATGAGATAAGATATCCATTCATGGATTTATTTTTTGAAAAGATTAACAACCTCATATAATAAATATGCGCAGAAGTTTTTTTATCGGCCTCAGAGTGTGCTATAATGCGGGCGAAATGGCAGAAATACCTACTTGGGCAAAAATGGCTGGAGGATTAATAGTAGTTGGGCTTGGGGTGGGCGCATGTAATTATATTGTAAACCGAGGAGATAATGATCCAGTTATTACCGTGGAGGATGGGGATGCAGCAGCAAGCGGCGTACCAGGATTATCAGATGGCGAAGTCCCTCCGGTTTATTCCTCTACTGCAGCATCACCAGCAATATCCACAAGGCCGTCGGGGGTTTGTGGCATCATAGACGGCAATCCCAACGTTTTTAGGGTAGTTCTTAATTTAGGAGTTGAGGATTATTCTCCTAATATCGTCGTAACGGTTTACGATAGAAGTGGTCCAGATCAAGATGGAGACGGGGCAGATGGATCTATAAAACATGGACCTAAGCCTTTAGGAGATTATCTAAATACGGATTATGTACATAATGGCGACGAAGTTTGCGTGGGATCAAGTGTTTCAGGAGTAATATCTGAGACTACAGCAATTTCTGCTACTGCGACATCTACTCCTACAATAGAACCTACTTCAGTATATGCTCCACCTGATCCAGCTCAGCCTTTATTTTGTGGAGACTTAGGTTTGCCATTGGATAATACGATTGAATCAGCGTGTCAAGTTGCTGCGCAAAATGGATCCACACGGACTACTCTTATGTGTAACGGCGATAATGGTTTAAGCGGTTTTGTGCAGATAGACGTATATGATTATGATTCTAGTTCCGCCAATAACCCTTCGGCAGTATCTGTTAGAGCACATGTGGGTGGAGTAAATCAAGCAGTACAAAGACAGCCTTTTGGAAGCACATGCGTTGGTTGGCGAGGTGATTTCCCTGCATTTGTAAATGCTAATCCTGATTTATTTTCAGGTCCAGTACCGACTTTATTGCCTACCGGTACTCCCGAAGCATCGAGTCTTATCGATAAGCGAGAGATATCCAGAGCGGATTATGCGAGCCTGGTGGCTGCAAGCGTGCAAAAAGGA
>CAZNVI010000019.1:8441-15100 GCA_964576705.1 uncultured Gammaproteobacteria bacterium
TGAGTGGAGAGAGATTACTCGCAGGTGAGATATGGCGGCTTGCTACATTTATTTTCGGACCGGTTTCAGAGAGTCTGATTTTCGTTATCTTCGCCTGGTATTTTTTCTACTTTCTCGGTACTGCGCTTGAGAAACAATGGGGATCTTTTCGATACCTTTCATATTTGGCTATATCATATTTCGCAAGTGTCATTTTCGCACTTGTTTTCCCTTATTATCCGCTTACGAATTTTTATCTTTTCACCACCCTTTTTCTCGCCTTTGCACACCTATATCCCAATTTCCAGCTTTTACTTTTTTTCATAATTCCGATCAAAGTAAGATGGCTTGGTTATTTCGCGTGGTTAGGATTAACTGCTTCTTTTATTTTCGGAGGACTTGAATTAAAAATATTGATTTTACTTTCTGTACTTAATTTCTTTTTATTTTTTTCAAGGGATTTGATATATACCGTAAAAGTTATCGTTAGGGGTTTATCGGGCTCACCGCAGAAAGCCGTATTGATTGGAAAGCCATTACACATTTGTGCAATCTGTGGGAAGAATGAGAAAAGTAATCCTGATATGGATATCCGGTACTGCAACACTTGCTTTCCTGATACCTGTTATTGCGGAGAACATATAAGAAGCCATGCCCACAAAAAGGCAATAAATTAAGAATTATCCCTTGTTTTTTTATTAGGGCTTGTAGTATGCTAAATTAAATATGGCACTTTTTTGGAATAGAAAGAAAGACGATAAGCCGCAAGTAGCTCATGAGGTAACGCCTGTAGATAAGCCACCAGCCACCACTCCACCAGCTGTGAAGCCTGAACCGCCTAAACAAGTAGAATTAGCATTTGATAAAGAAGTATTGAAGAACATTAAGCTTGTAGCAGTAGCGTATTCTCATGTGGATCGTGCATGGTTTCCGACCCAATCCTCATATGAAGCAGAAGTGGAGGTAGAGGAGCGGGCAGCGCAGGTAGTTGAAGAGATTAAAAAACTCGGTGTAAATGTAAAAGGTTATCCGGGAGACCAATACTTTTTGACTAACCTGCTCGTAGATAAGCCCGATATGGTCGTGAATTTAGTAGATACATTAAGAGGGAAAGATAAACTCCAAACATCTGTCCCGGCGGCGCTTGAGCTATCAAATGTTCCATACACCGGTGCTGAGATGGACGGAATGGTTATAGGTAACAATAGGAACTTATTTAAACATTTATTGCAGTCATATAATCTTTCAACACCTGCATTCCAATATATTCGAAGAGTGGGAACAGCGGTAGATGAAAATTTAGGTTTGCCACTCATAATTAAACTCAATGAATCCGGGGGAAGTGTGGGGATTGATAACAATGCAGTTCAGGAAAGCTTTAAAGATGCGCAGAGAAAAGTGGATAAGATGATTGAGACATATAAAATGCCGGTACTCGTCGAAAAATTTATTGACGGAGGGGAGATAACAGCGATAGTTTTTGATGACGGGACGAAAAACCATGTATTTTTAGGTGAAAAAGTTTTTAAACTAAAGCCGGACGGTAAACATAATTTCACAAGCTTTGAAAGTTATGACGATGCAGAGTCATATAAATATAAGAAAGTGGATGAAGATGTAGCTGCTAGGTTATCTCCTTTAGTGGTTCGGGCATTTAACGGACTTCTGAATAAAGACTATGCGAAGTTCGATATCAGAGTCGATGAGAAAGGGACGTTCTTCTTTACTGATTGCAATCCGAATACTGCTTTCGGTCCTGATAAGGGTTTACCATTTACCGAAGTCGCGAACCTTCATGGGATTAGTTTCCAGCAGATTCTAGGAAGCTTGCTTTATAAATACGCCAAACGTCTAAAGAATTAAATCCACCCCTTGTCTTCGAAGTGCAAGTTATGAATATGTTTTAGATTTAAGTTGCAAGAACATGATATACTCTTCCATATTATGAGTCTTGTTAAAAGGGTCCTTGGATATCTCAATCCCATTGGGCATTTGGGTGATAGACGCTACTCAATGCTTTTGCCTTTTCTTGTTACTCTTATCACTTTCGTAATCTCCGAAGTGTTTGCTTATTACATAGCGAAGGATCCCTTGATTGTCAGCCTATATGCTATTTTCATACCCATTGTATATATATTATATTTTTCATTTCGTTTTGGAATGCGCGGTGGAATTATAGTCAGTATTCTTACGGTTATTTACTACTTTTATATAATTTACACCCGTGAATACACAGGTAATGAGCTTGAGGCTGGTATCGAAACGACAATGGTTTTAGGAGCGATATTCCTATTGATTGGTTTTATTATAGGTTGGCTTAAGCAAAAAATTGATTTATTAATTGAAGAAGAGGCACATGAAAAAAGACGATTGCAAGCTATCTTACAGCAGCTTCCTGTAGGTATAATAGTCACTGATTCTAAGGGTAAAGTTATTCAGCTTAATAAGAGAACATCAGATATTTTAGGTAAGAAAATCCCTTTAGGTGTCCAGGTGGGCAAAGATACTTTTGTAGAATATGAAAAAGACGGTAAGTTTATCAGTACGTCAGAGACTCCTCTTTACCAAACGATTCATACGCGAAAACCAATCATAGATAAGGAATTTACCATAAAACGTCCTGATGGAAAAAAACGTCATATCCAGATAAATGCGTCAGTAATCAATAATAAAAAAGGTAAAATTATCGCTGCGGCATCGATAATAAATGATATTACAGCCCAGAAAGAACTTGAGGCACGTAAAGACGATTTTGTGAATATGGCGTCCCACGAGCTCAAGACTCCATTGACCAGTCTTAGTTTATTCATAGACGGATTGAATCTGGCCTTAAAGGCACACAGCGATGAAAGGGTGCATAAGTCTTTAAGCAGTATCAAGCAGCAAGTCTTAAGACTTCAGGATCTGGTAAGCAGTCTTTTGGATGTCTCCAGGCTTCAAACGGGAAAGATGGCATATAACAAAGAAAATTTCAGGCTTGATCAATTAATCCTAGAGTCCGTTGAGGCCTTGCAGCAAACTTCAGAAACTAAAAGAATAAATTATACTAATAAAAAACCATCTTGGGTAAAGGGCGATAAATTCAGGATCCATCAGGTTCTGACCAATTTAATTACTAATGCACTTAAATATTCACCTGAAGGTAGAGAAATAAAGATATCCATAAAACAAGATAGTGAAAAGGTGATTGTAGCTGTAGCGGATTTAGGGATCGGTATTGCGAAAAATCAGCAGAAAAAAATATTTGAGAGACTTTATCAGGTTACAGATCCGGATACGAAAACATATCCCGGGCTTGGAATGGGCCTTTATATTTCTCGAGAAATTATTTTACGACATAAGGGAAAGATGTGGGTGGAATCTAGTATAGGTAAAGGCTCAACATTTTTCTTTAGCTTGCCTCGCACAAAAACTGTAAAAAGAAGTATTTTGTAAACAATATGAATAAGACAGATAAAAAATCCAATAAGCATATACTAGTCGTTGATGACGACGTAAGTATATTAGATGCAATCAGGCTTATTTTGGAAGATGCTTATCAAGTGTCGACTGTATTTAAGGGCGAGGAAACCGTTAATAAAGTAATAAAGACACGACCGGATCTTATTCTTTTGGATGTATTAATGTCCGGCGGGGATGGTAGGGAAATTTGTAAATCACTTAAGAGAAATATCAAGACGCGTTCGATACCGATTATTATGATCTCAGCTCATTCAAGTGCACATAAAAGCATCAAAGAGTGCGGTGCTGATGATTTCTTGGCAAAGCCATTTGAGATGGGGGATCTACTCAAGAAATTAAAAAAATTTGTTTAGAATCAACTTATTCCTCTGAATCCATGTGTCCTCGGGCGTAAGAGTTGATAGCTCTAAGTTGAGTTTCAAAATCGAAAATTATTTCCTCATCTCCCACCCGTCTTATGTTTTTTTTACTTCTGCTAGTTTTAAAATCAACCACTAGGAGAATCATTCTGTTTTTCAACATCCAATCTTTTCTTGCCTCCGTTCCGCTTACGCCCCTTTTTGATAGCGTTTCTCTGAAATGCCAATCGCCCATTGTGCTTGATTTTATTTGTAGCAATGCATCTTTTACTACCAATTCTCCGATACTGGGAGGAGCCGTGGATGTATCCTCAGAAAATATGACGATAGCGTCGACCATTTGAGCATCTAACTCGCTGTCTTTGCCTGTCAGTTGAACTTCATCTACATATGGTAAAGTCCGTATAACATCGGCAGCCTTTTTTTCCATAGTAATACCTCTTATTTCGGTAGAGATATCGAGTGGGGTAGGTTCATTAGGGGGGACGAGAGATCCAGAATCTAAAACTTGTGACTGATTGTGGAATGTATTACGCTCAAACTCCATGATATTCTTCATTAGTATCTCTATTTATTTTTCTTCAGTCAATGACAAGTTTATGTAATCAACAGCTGTCCTTGATAACTATGTGGAAAACGTGTAGAATCTGTATTCATTTTAAGCCTATATAAATTTTATTCATATGGTTAATACTAAAGAGAACTTAGTTGCTCAAAGAAAAGAATTCCGTGCTTTAATATCACAACTACCAGCTGTATTAGACTTAGAGCCGAAATATTGGTATGGAAGCGTCGCAAGAAGAGTACTTAGAGCAGAAAAGAACCTGGGGAATTTTTCCCCTGAGATGCGTGAATATCTTATCCCAATATTTGATGCCACAAGGGTTATTTTGCGGGAAGAAGCAGAACATGGTAGAGTTTTACGTTCAAAATCTATTAGTGATGAAATGCGGGGCGAGAGGGCACATATAAATATGATTTCGCTTTCTCAAGAAATGGCAGGTAGATTAGAGATAGAGACAGATGAAGTCCCTGAGCGGTTTATATCTACAGAAGAGTTGGTTGCTTCACATCCAGATGTGTTGTCTCTCAGTAGAAGTGTTGAAGGAGGAATTGAATACTCGAAAATAACAGTTCGACATCCAGTGGGTGATAAATCAAGCTCTTTTAAGCTACCCATCGATGATTATTCTTACCACAAGGGTGGAATATCTCGGTTGATGCTTGGGGTGCATGCAAATGCGCCAGTCGCAATTCTTAAAAATGAGATTCCCTGGAACGACGTAGATATTTACACTGTATCTGATAATGAACAGGCAGCAAGAGAGAACGCAAAATTAGTAGGAGCCGATGAGCAAGGCATAGAAGTGGCAAAGGGTAGCTCTTTTAACTTTACTCAATATGCAAATGGTAGAGATATGACCCAAAACCAGGTTTGTTTGGGGCGAGATGGTCTTCATTATTCAGACGCTGCCTTTGAAGCGGCAAAGACTGGTCATATTGAGCTTGTCGGACATTACATACCTGATAGGGCGATATATGGAGTTGATCGTTTCCCAATCAGAATAGATGGGAGTGATTTAATTTTAGCAAAGCCAAGAGGCTTGATGAGATATATAAAAGCTTTGTCTGAAGGTAAAGCAAGATCTTTTAATTATTTACCGTTAAATCAAAATTTGGATCTCGGAGTGTATTGGTTGGTATTAGCCAGGAAATGGGCCAATAAGCCGGATACGTTTCCTGATCGAATGCAGAAAATGTATTATCTAGCTAAGCAGATGGATCAAGTAAGAGATGGTGAGGATAGCGTAATTGATGTATTAAATCGAGTGCATTCTAATTATCCATTTTTCGATTTAGAACAGGCTTTTGATGGCGAAGTAGGCACAGCTCGATGGTTAGGTGGCAAGCTTATTAAACAATTAGATAGAGAATTTGGTTGGGCTTACAGAATACCTTCTGGGGTAGAATTCGTCCGTAAGCCAAACGATACCGAAATGATTACTGTCGGAACAGATGGATATTCATATGATCCTCTTGAAGGAGCGAGGATCAGTAATGGTTGGAAAAGCTTTGTTGCAGATTGTAATGGAAGATTTGAAGATTATAACTCTCTTGGTATTGCCAGTCACGAGCGATATTTCGCTGATGTAGATTTACAGGGGATACCAGATTATATTAGAGAATTATTATAGCTTGTTGCTTTTACTCCTCTTATTATAATCTGCGAAAAACCCCGAATGAAGATCCGGGGTTTTTCTTTATTTAGCGTTTCTACCTTTGGTAGCTGGCCTTACCAATGCCCGGGAACGAAACTATATTTGCTCTGCGGTTTATACTCTAAGCACTCGTTATTTCCGCATCTTCATTTATATTGAAAATAATTAGTTTAATTATAAGAACTAAGAGTACGACGATAAATCTTTCAGGTATATTATTAACGCAAAAGTCTTAGTAAGAGGAAGGTGTATCTAAGAGCATCAGTTCGGCCTCTTCGAGCATTTCAGGATCCCCTTGAAGCTTCTCTGAGTTAAGAGGAATAAGTTTATCTTCAGGTAAATATTCTTCACTTTGTCCACCGTTAAGGTAATAATATCTTGAAAGAATTTTAAAATCACTTAAATTTACAGGAGTGGTAAGAAACAGCTTCTTTATGTTCTCTTCCGATCGCTCCAGGTTTTCGATTATTTCATATTCCACAATTTGGGAAGCATGTCTATCTTCTCCCTCACCTGTATATTTTTCAGTTTTTAGAAGACGGAATGTCTGTCTATCAAACGTGAGAATATCCCAGAATTTCTCTTCGTTTTCTCTCGTGTCATAGATTACATATACATCCAGGTCATCCATTTTTCCTTC
>CAZNVI010000019.1:15200-17913 GCA_964576705.1 uncultured Gammaproteobacteria bacterium
ACACCAGATTTCAGGAATACCTCACGGCTTCGTTCTATAATCTCTGAAGCTGACACTTGGGCGGGGCGAAGTAAATCAAGGGGGGTTTGCTTGGTATTAAGAAAATTATAACCTAAAATTATACCCACGAAGAGTATGCAAACTATCAACATAATATACCTCCAAATTGGAAAACGGTTTTTAGCTTTATCTTTCTGAGACTGAGATTTTATGATTTGCTCATTAAGCATAGCCTTAAACTCCGGATCTAACCTCGCCCGGGGTGCGGTTTTCAGAATATTTTCAATCTCGTTTATGTTTTTCATAATTGTAATTTTTCCCTTACTGAGTCCAGGCCTCGTGAAAGCAATGATTTAACGGCAGCTTCGGATTTACCGAGTATCTCAGATATGTTTTTGATATCCAGATCGTGTTGGTACCTGAAAAGAATAGCTTCGCGCTGCTCATCAGACAATTCTTCGACTTTCTCATAGACGATACTAAGCTCAGCCAATTTTTCATGATTGGAGTGAGTTTCAGGCTCAAACCCGGATGAAAGTAGAGTATCGAGGCTGACAGCCGGTTTTTTCGCTCTGTGATGATCAATGATAAGATTGCGGCAGATTGCATACAGATATGCCTTCGGGTATTCTCTTTCAAGGCCGTTTTGCCGCACGAAACGAAGAAACGCTTCAGCTGTAAGGTCTTCGGCATCCCTTTTCTCGCGCACACGCCAATAACAGTAATTATAGATTGAATCGGCATGTTCCTCATAAAATTTGGTGAGAGCATCCATACTCTATAAGTATATAACGAACAGGGAGGGAAAAAGTATCGCAGAGCTTGAAAACACCTGTCTCCGATACTGAAGAAAGCCAGTTATCTCAGATCTAGGTTTTATGGCAAAGAAAGAACGTGGCGAAGAGCATGAGACGATATTGGATCTTTTTTATAGCACTATCTTATCCGGTTTTCTTACCATTTTCATAGTAGGAATTTTTTTACCATTAGGTAATACTTTAGGCTGTATTGATTCTTGAGATAACCTAAAGCCGTACCTTTCATAAAAGCGAATCGCATTTGAATTATAAGAAGCACCGACTAAAAAAATAGGCTTAGATGATCCCATCCAGCTTAATGCCCTTGTAATTAATTGGTGTCCCAAGCCTTTGCCCTGTAGAGATGGTTGTAGATAGATATATTCAAGCTCATTTTGATCATCTCCTTTTCGCGCAACACAAAAACCAGTAATTTTAGTCTCTCTATTTTTAACAACCCATGTTGATCTATTTTCAGAACCTAGAATTTTATCCTGCCATTCTTTAGTTAAATCATCCATGTCTGAAAATCTAGTTTGAATATCTGCTTCTGTTATGCCTATTTCTTCGTTAGGATATGTAGCAAGCCAGCTATCTCTATAGACTTTCACTATTTCTGAAGCTAGGGAAACAGCCTGTGCATTGTTTATTTGCTCAATTACAAAAGCATTGATATCTTCAGTTTCAGCGCTCATTTTGTTTATTTCAATATACTATTATGCTGGCGGAGGAGGGGGGATTCGAACCCCCGAGACTCGCGTCTGGCGGTTTAGTAAACCGCTGCACTAGGCCACTATGCGACTCCTCCAGAGAACTGATTATATCAAACGTTTTGGAAATATTATTCAACAATAAAGAGCCATAGTCTTTTTTCGTAAAATGCTTACATGCTTTAACCTATGAAGGTAGATTATGAAAAGGTTTGGCTGTATAATGCTTTAAGCAATATTTAAGGAGGAGTCGCATAGCCAGGCCCATTGCGGAGGGTTGCTAACCCTCTGAGCTTTTAAAAGAGCTCGCGCAGGTTCGAATCCTGTCTCCTCCGCACTTCGGGATGAAGGAAGGCAAAATGATGATTATAGATTGAATTATCAACCTTTTCATCCTTTACGAAAGTAAGTTCTTCAATTTTACTCTCTTGAAAAACGTATAAACCATTCGTATTACAGATTAATCATAGTGTATTTAGCCGCATGTAAATACAAACCTGTTAAAACAATCTTAAGCAAACCTTAAGAAAGTAAGGATAGACTTAACACATGAGAATACTTTTAGTTGAAGACGAGATAAAACTAGCAAACGCCACGAAACGGGCGCTTGAGCTGCAAAAATATGCCGTTGATGTAGCATACGATGGTGAGGCTGGTCTTGATTTAGCAATCGGAGAGAAATATGATTTAATAATTCTAGATATCATGCTTCCCAAGGTTGACGGACTGGAAATATGCAAACAAGTAAGAAAGAGCGGAATAACTACACACATACTTATGTTAACTGCAAAAGGCCAGATTTCCGATAAGGTAACAGGGTTGGACGTAGGTGCAGACGACTATGTGGTGAAGCCTTTTTCTTTTGAAGAACTGTTTGCCAGGGTAAGAGCACTCGTTAGGCGGTCATCAAAGATAAGTGATCCTGTGCTAAAAGTCGGCGAATTAACTCTCGATCCAGTAGCATCTAAAGTAAAAATGGGAGACGTGCTTATTCAATTATCTTCAAAAGAGTTCTCTATTCTTGAGTATCTGATGCGACATAGAAATACTACTGTAGGCCGAGAGCAAATTATAAATCATGTGTGGAATTATGAAGCCGATGTGTTGCCTTCAACAGTTGAAGTGCATATCAAGCACCTGAGAGATAAAATTGACCTTCCTTTCAATGCCAAACTTATACGGACTATCCGAGGATTTGGGTATGAA
>CAZNVI010000020.1:0-10573 GCA_964576705.1 uncultured Gammaproteobacteria bacterium
ACTCGACATTATTCAATTGGCAAAGTAGCCTCGATTTGCTATAATAGGCATAGCGATTCCGGGAAACAGAACCGCTAGTCGCCTCAGGCGACAGGAAAGTCCAGACAGCAGTATGCATGGAACGGAGCGTAAGCTCCGATCCCGATTAGATCGGGACTAGTGTTCAGGTTCTTTACTCACATGTGGAACCTGAAACAGATCCTGAATTGACAGGATTTGAGAGTAACAGAGACGAGTGAGTGTGAAACGACCCGTACCATTCGGTACAGGTTTTGACAATCCCACCTGCTGCAACCATCGAATGATGCGCCTGTCCTCCGAAGCTTTAGCTAAGGTGGACTTACTAGCATACGGAAGCATCGAAGTTTATGGGCATCCGCCGAATAGGCGGAAAGAATGACTTAATACATCATTTTTAGATAGATTGCGGATAGAACAGAATCTGGCTTACTCGTTTCCCGGACCTCGCAAACGCAGCTTGCGAGGTACAAGGTTCATAGGTACAAGTTACAAGTTTTTTCTAATAGCTCTTAATAGTCCACTTAGCATCTTGGCTATTTCTTCTCTCTCCGACCTAATTTTTTCAAATTGCTCCTGAGAAATGTAGCCTAAATCCAAAGCAACTTCTAAACATGCTTCAACCTCCGTTAATGATGCATCGGCAGTATCAAGAAATCTTATAAACTCGTTCCTCGAGCTTCTTCTATCTCCTTCAACTATGTTCAACAATACATAAACTATTGCCCTCCTTAATTGAGAAGTTAGTCCAAAAACCTCTGATTTAGGAAATCCTTCGGTCAACTCATAAATGACTTTTACAAATTTTCTAGTTTTCTGCCACACTTTCAACTGATGGTATCCTTTATCGCTTTCCATATTTGCACCTACTTACTCCTTATTCTTGCATCTTTAACCTTACGCCTCGTGTCTACTTGTTACTGTCTCATTCTTGCATCTTGAGCCTTGCACCTATGTACCTATCTTTAACTACTCGCGCTTGAATAATGTCTGAGCGAATACTTCCAAAAATATAAACTAACCGTAATAAAAAGTACTCCAATCCCGAAAGATACTAATACTAAAGGTATATTTAAAATCCCCAATAATCCTTTTACAGGAAAAGTCATCATGATGCCTATCGGGATTATAAATGTAATGATACCTTTTATGGGTTGATGATAAATATCTACAGGAACTCTACCCATCTGCGTCAGATCCCGATACATCCATAAAGTATTATCTATTTCTGTCGTGACTACTCCCAGGGATAACACTAAGATATGGAAAGCAAGGGCTATAACAAGCGCATTTATTAAAAATAACATGTATAAAATAGCACTCATTGTAGTAAATTCTACATGTCCTGCGGCTATAACTATAAAACAGACCGATATCAACATTAAAGGCATATCTATCACATCCGATCCCCCAAAGAGAGATTTAAAAAGTGGCGACTTAGGCCAGAGAAGTATGTAATCGAAGTATCCTGAGATAATATGTCTGCGGAAACGATACACTTCCCGAAGCGCGAATTGTGTCGTAGTATCTATAAAATTAAACGTAGCGAAAAAAAGTAACACCTCCCATAAAGAATAACCTGCAAGTGTCTTTGTATTTGATACCAAAACCACTAAAAAAAACGCATGTAAACCAAACCTTAACAGCTTGCCTAAGGTAAATATGATGACACCGAGCCTGGATTCAAAAGCAATTTGTGCTGTGCGTGTGGTAAATATCCACCAAATCTTAATGTATTTCATAAAGTCTTTCAGACGCAAGGTTCAAGGCGCAAGAAGCAACAAATAACCTCGTAATAACTTGAATCTCTGCACCTTGTACCTTCGTACCTCTCCTATCTCCCTTGTGCCGTATAAACCTCCACTCCTTTTTCCCATAATAACCGGACTGATAAATATAATAATAAAATCCAAACTAAACTAGTCAGTATGCCTATCGCTATCTCGTAAACTGGAATTTGTCCTAAATATATTTTTAAAGGGAAATAAATCAAGTACTGAAACGGCATAGTCGTAAAGAGTATATACATGGGCTCAGGTAATATATCTAGTGGAAAATACCCGCCTGAAAAGAAACCAATAAGCACCATAAATATAAATCTTGGTGCCCAGATTTCAGCACTCCAAAAACCAATCATTCCCAGAATCATATTAAAAAAGAAATATAGAGCAACTGCGCACACAATTGCGATAATAAAAAATGATAAATATACAGGATCAGTTTGGATAAACAAGGTAGGACGAAGAATTAAGAAAAGCATTGAAAGCTCAATAGCTGCAAAACTTATATTCATAGCCTTATCTCCTAAATCTTTAGCAAACCAATAAAAAAAATAGTTGAAAGGTTTTATAAGGAAATTCGATAAATTTCCGTTTACTATATCATCTCCCAATGCATAACTTCTGGAAGCAAGTATAAAAGCCTGCAAGAAAGCTGACCCTAGGACATAAGTAAGAATTGATTGTTGCGTGAAGCCAAAAAGTGATGTACCAGCAGGAAGAAGTGCAAGCCATAAATAGTACATGGTTAGAAACGTAAGTACATTCCGAATCCGATACATTATAAAATTCAATCTATATGTGAACACTTCATCCCAAGTATTCTGAGCAATTAAAAAATATTTCTTCATCTTCATAGAGTCAAAGCTTCAGAGCTGCAAAGAGTCAAAGTTTGTTTATGCCCTTCACAAATGCACGTGTCATAATTGCCAATTCTTTTCTGCTTACCTCAAGCTCCCCATATGCTTCTCGAGTTAAAAATCCCAACTCTAAAGCGATCTCCAAACTAGCCTCTACTTCCACAAGAGATGCTTCAGCTATATTTAGAAATTGTAGATACTCTTTAGGCGACTTCCTTCTATTTCCTTCTACAACATTTAACAAAAATGAGATTGCAGCCCGTCTTATCTGTGACTGTAAGCCAAATACCTCTGATCGTGGAAAAGTATCAGTCGCTTTGTAAAGAAGTTTTATAAAGACCTTTCCTTTCTGCCAGATAAGTAATTTTCTATAACCGTAATTATTTGTTTTTGTATTCATAATTTAACTTTGTCGCTTTGACTCTATGAATCTCTGACTCTTTTTCTATCCGCTTGCGCTTGAGTAATAACGCAGCGCAAATTTCCAAAACATTCGTGAAGAGAGTAGTAAAAACACAGCCATAAAAATGAGGAGGAGAACTTCGCTGGGAGTAGACTTATTTAAAATATATTCTGTAGGCACAGTTATTACTAGAGTCAGTGGCAGAAATAGTAGGAATAAAAATACTGATGTATTATCAAACATTTCCCGAGGGTACTTCGTGACTCCATTTATGCCATCAAGCAGTGTTTTTAAGTTCGTAAGATTAGTAATCCATATAACAACAGTCATGAACATGAACCATATACTATATAAAATTGTAATCCCGACCATAAGTAATAATAAAAAAATAAAATATTCAAATAATGAAACATTTATATCTAAAAAGCTTAATATTAGTAAGCTTATAAGTATGGAGTAAGGAATACGCGTTGCTGAGCCCACGTTAAAGTGTCGAAAAGTTAACCAAAACTGTACATCGACAGGTTTCAAAAGATACTGATCAAGCTTACCGAAATGGATTATTCGCGAAAGTTCCTCAAGATTTCTTGAAATAAATAATCTGAATATTCCAATCATAATATTAAAATGTGCGGTTAATAAAAAAAGCTCTCCCCGGTTCCAACCTAAAACCGAATCTGTTTTTTCAGTCAATAAAAAAATTGCGACATACTGAAAAGACGCCCAGATAGTACTTGAAAGTATATTATTGATAAAGTTAAAACGATAGGCTAATGCTTCTTGGATACTAAATTCAGCAAACAAATAAAAAATATGTAAATATCGTTTCATATCTATTGTCCCACTCCTGTAAATTTCTTAATACCGCGGCTCCAGAGTATTTTATATGAAATAGCAAAAATCCCGATCCAGATTACCTGCATAAGTATTATATGTAGTATCGAACTTACTGTAAGTTTTCCTTGCAGTGTTATCACGGGATAATAAATAATGTACGCAAAGGGAAGCACATTTGAAACGATTTTTAAAAATTCAGGCATTAAGTCTAAAGGCAAGATATAGCCTGCGAAAATTATCATGAGTACCTCCACTAGTTGATAAAATCCTCGCGCATCAATAAACCAAAAAGCAGTCAAACCCAAAAACATTTTATAAGTAAATGATAAAAGGTAAGCTAAGAAAAATACTATGATTGACAATAAAAAGACTTGAACATTCGGAGAAATATTAATAAAACTTCCAAATATTGCTATGAATAAAAAACAGCTTAAAATTCCAAAACTTCCTTGCAATAAACGATACGGAATCTCTCGAATAAAGTTAAACCAGAAATAAGGAAAGGGACGTATCAAATACTTAACCAGTTGACCCTCACTAATATCTTCTTCTGAGACATTTTCCTCTATATGAGACATTAACATAGCAGCCGCGATGACTAGAATAAAATAATACGTTGAGATCGAAGAAAGCGACCAGCCAGCGATGTCGTTACTCTGTAAGGCTCCGCGCCAATATAAAAGCAAAATCAAAGGATTGATGAATGATACTAAAAACCATACTATAGAAACACTTCGCCTTTCAAAGACATACTGGAAATGAAGTAAAAAAATCCTGACATATCGCATAGGAAAAGAGTCATAGAGTCAGAGCGACAAAGGATCATAGAAAATACCTACTGCTCTGATGCTTTGACTCTTTGCAGCTTTGACTCTCTTTGAAATATTTCTCTCACAATATCTTCTATATCAGGGTCTTCTATATTTATGTCGTCGACCGAGAATTCTTCAAGAAGCTTGGCTGCAACATGCTTTGATTTTTCCATAGGAACCGTTAAAACCACCTTAGGAAAATCATATGATTCTATCTCCCCAAGTTTCTCCAATTTTTCCCTATCTACAGGCTTTTCAAACGTAACTGACAAATATTTATTTGTAGAATACTCTTTCACTATATCCGCCAATTTTCCGTCGTATAGAACCTTACCATGGTCAATTATGATTACACGTTCACATAATTGGCGAACGTCTTCCATGTAGTGGCTGGTTAAAATAATCGTTGCTTTAAATCGGGCGTTATACTCTTTTATAAAATCACGAAGTTTTTTCTGCATCACTACGTCCAGACCTATGGTCGGTTCGTCAAGAAATAGAACCTTTGGAGAGTGAATGAGTGCCGCTATAAGTTCGCATTTCATTCTTTGACCCAAGGATAATTTTCTCACCTGAACATTTAGAACATCTTTTACATCCAAAAGCTCTGAGAGCTCCTCCACAGTTTCTTTATATTGCTTGTCCGGCACTTCATATATTTCTTTATTTAATAAAAATGAATCGATGGCAGGTAAATCCCACCAAAGCTGATTCTTCTGTCCCATTACTAGCGCAATTTGTTTAAGATATTCTTTTTTTCTTTCAAAAGGTATAAATCCCAGAACTCTTACCTCGCCTTTCGTCGGATAAAGAAGCCCTGAAAGGCACTTTAGCGTAGTAGTCTTTCCAGCGCCATTTGGCCCTATGAAACCTACTAATTCACCTTCATTAATTGAAAATGAGATGTCGTCTACAGCTTTTGCGTCATAATATTTCCGATTAAATAATGATTTTACTGAGCCTAAAAACCCTGGTTCTTTTTGGTAAATTTTATAAAACTTTGATAAACTTTCTACATTTATTATCATGAGTTCATTATAACAAAAGAAACTCCTCAGTATAATGAGAAGTTTCTTTGACTGTTTTGAGAAACAGAATTATTTAATCATTCTTTTGAATGATTTCCCAGGTGTAAACCCTGGTGTTTTTCTAGCTGCTAATGTAATTTTCGCACCAGTCTTCGGATTACGTCCGACACGAGACTTTCTCGAGCGAATACTATACGTACCGAAACCCGTTAATACGACTTTTTCACCTCTTTTTAAAGAATCTTGTACTGTATTTAAAAAAGTCTGGATTACGTCACGAGTTGCTTTATTCGTCAAATTTGTTTTTTTGGCTACTATTTCAATAAGATCATTTTTAGTAATATAAATCACCTCCTTCACCCGCTGAAGCCTTGGCGAAAGCGGGCTTCGCCCTTCTGCTTACCAATTTAAATAAATCACATAAAAGAAATTTAGAAACTGCGGATAAATAGAGGCAAATAGATAGATTCCTTTGAATTAACGGACTTATCATATAGGCAGTTCTTGAATAGACTAACAATACAATTAAATCACGTATTTGTCAAGAGTTATATGTAGTTAAATTACTGTTCTATCGGGGTAAACTGCTCTGAACTCGCGAATTGCCGTTACCTTCACTTCACCCGGAATTGCGAGCGACCTAGCCACTTCTTCCTGAATCTTACGGGAAATTATTAAAGTCTCATTATCATCAAGTATCCCAGGATTTATAATTACACGGAGTTCACGACCGGCTTCAAATGCATAAGCATCTTCCACTCCTTCATACTTTTTCGCTAAGCTTTCCATTTCTATCAGTCTTTTTCCGTAATTCTCTATATCTTCATAACGGGCACCCGGTCTCATCCCGGATATCTTATCGGCTGTTGATACTATTATTGATTCAATACTTGAAAATGGTTTATCTTCATGATGTTCTCCTACGCAATTGATGACTTCTTGTGGAAAATTATGACGCTTTAAAAGATCCACACCCAATTTCACATGGCTTCCTTCACCCTCAACCACTTTACCGATATCATGGAAAAGGCAACTTACCTTAACGATGTTGACATCAGCACCCAATTCAGCTGCCAGGTGTAATCCGATCTTTGCTGTCTCTAGGGAATGAACTATAAGATTCTGCCCGAAAGACGTTCTGAATTTAAATCTTCCCAGAACTGCGTATAAATCAGTCGGAATATTGTAAACTCCAGCTTCTGTAGCAAGCTTTTGACCTTCCTCAAACATTATTTTTTCAACTTCCTGCTTTGTTTGCTCCACTACTTCTTCTATTCTGAATGGCTGTATTCTCGTATCCCGAAGTAACTTCTCAAGCGCACGCCTTGCGACTTCCCTTCTAACTGAATCAAATGAAGATAAACGGATCACATGCTCTTCATCCAAATCTACATCCACACCGGTTGCCTGTTCAAAGGCCCTAATATTTCGGCCTTCTTTACCGATAATCCGCCCTTTGAGCTCTTCGTCTTCAACTTTAACTATAGATACTGTATATTCAGGAATGAAATCCAGTGCACCATGACGGATACTCTCTAAAACTATCTCCTGGGCTTTTGCTGATGCCGTAGCTTTAGCTTCTTCTTCCTTTTCTTTAATTATTCTAGCAATGATCGCAGATGAAGCCCTCTCTACCTCCTCCAAAAGCTCGCTTTTTGCTTCTTCGCGTGTGAGCGAAGATATTTTCTCAAGCTTTGCTACATAACCGTCAGATTTTTCCCGCAAAGAATCTTCAATCTTCTTTAGCTCATCCTGCTTAGCGTCAAGCTTTTCCTGTCTCTCAAGCAATTTTTTCTCAAGCTGTATGAGATCTTGCTGCGTCGTATTATCTGCCATAGTAATAAATCGAGGCAATAGAAGAAAGGCGTTTTTCAAGTTACGCCTATTTTTCGTTAAAGTATAGTTGTGTCTTTTTCATAAAACACATATGCATTCTATTGCTTCCAGGTAGAATTATACTCTAAGAACGATTTACCGTCAATAATTCATATACCTCACCTTATGAGGCAATCTTTTGAACGTAGTACTCATCCCATGACTTAATATCCAAGCTGGTTAGTGATTTTTCAGAAATTGCTTTTATAAATAATTCCGCTTTCTGATGATTCGTGAAAAGCATTATGTTCTGATCTACTGCCGCGCGCCTGATGGCATAATCATCGTTAATATCTTTCTTAAAATGTCGATCAGTTATGTTTATGACCATATCTATTTTTCCTTTCTGGAAATATTCAAGCACATTAGGGGACCTTAGTTCATGAATTTTAAAAAGCTTTTTAGCTCTTATTTTATTTCTTATTAAATACTTTGCTGTATTTTCAGTGGCAAAGATCGGTATTTTTAAACTTCTTATTCTATCGATATTATCAAAAAATGAAGCTTTATTTTCTTCACCTCCCAAACTTATAAAAATACCTTTCCGTGGTATTTTCGCACCGACACTCAGTTCTGCCTTTAAGAAAGCTTCTTCTGTATCTGTTCCAAAACATGCTACTTCTCCTGTAGAGGACATCTCGACACCCATGACAGGATCAGCTCCCGTCAAGCGTGCAAAAGAAAATTGTGCGACCTTAGCAGCTACAAAATCCGAATCAAAAGAATTTAACAAAACCGTTTTAGTCTTATTTAGAAAATAAGCATCAATCACTATATCTATAAAATTATTTCCAGTCACTTTCGAGATAAACGGGAATGTCCTTGAAGATCGCACATTTACTTCGATCACCGAAACGGCATTATCTTTTGCCAAGCATTGGATATTAAACGGACCGGTTATCTCAAGCGACTTTGCGATGACTTTGGCAATATTCTCTAACTTTCGCTCTGTTTCTATGTATACTTTCTGTGCTGGAAGTAGAATAGACGCATCTCCTGAATGTACACCAGCATTCTCAATATGTTCAGATACGACAAAAGCGATAAGACGACCTTTCTGCGCAACGCAATCCACCTCAAGCTCTTTAGCACCCTGAATAAATTTAGAGACAGTGATAGGATACCGTTGCGATATAAACGAATTCAACTGCGCGTATTCTTTCAGATCATCAGTCGTATTACATATACGCATATTGCTCCCGGATAAGACATATGAGGGACGAACCAAAACCGGAAATCCGACTTTCTGAGCGAAGCTTAAGGCAGAATCGATTGTCGAAAATGTTTTCCAGAACGGTTGACTTATGGATAAATCATCGAGTAAAGCAGAAAATTTATTTCTATCTTCAGCCCTATCTATGTTTTTAGGGCTCGTGCCGATGATATTTGCACCATAATTATGTAACTCATTGGCACGATTGTTCGGCGTTTGGCCACCTACAGAAACGATTATTCCGAATGATTCTTCAAAATCATTGATATCAGCGATCCTCTCAAAGGTTAATTCTTCAAAATACAGCCTATCAGAGATATCATAATCTGTAGAAACAGTTTCAGGATTGCAATTTATGACTATGGAATCTTTTTTGAATTTTTTCAATGCCAAAACTGCACTGACACTAGTCCAGTCAAATTCTACAGACGAACCGATACGATAAGGTCCAGATCCTAAAACTATTACCCCGTCTTTATATAATGGGGAAACATCATGATGACTTCCGTTATACGTAAGATAAAGATAATTTGTTTTTGCCGGAAACTCACCTGCTAAAGTATCAATTTGAAAAACAGCAGGAATAATACCTAAAGATTTTCGTAAAGTCCTAACTGTTAATTCTGTCTGACCCGTTAATTCACCTATCCTTATATCTGAGAAACCCAACTGCTTAACACGTAATAATTGCTCATATGATAATCGTTTATTCTTCTTTAAACGAAGTAGGTTTTCCTCTTGAACTATCATTTCAATTCTGGAAATAAACCACGGATCGATCCCGGTCAATCGATATATTTCTTTGATCGACATTCCTTCATCAAGGGCTTTCGCAATCGCAAACATCCTTTTAGGAGTGGGGGTTTTTAATAATTTCTTAATATAAGATTTGGGTATTTTCTTTTCTGCAAAGAACTTGTCATTTACCGCACCTGTGAAGTTTAAATCCAGCATTCTAATTGCTTTTTGGTATGCTTCTTCAAATGTTCTACCGATACCCATAACTTCACCCACGGACTTCATGCTACTGCCTATAACTTCTGTGGCTCCTTGAAACTTATCTATATCCCATCGAGGGATCTTGACTGTCACATAGTCTAGTGCAGGCTCAAAACAACACTGGGTAGACTTAGTAACCTTATTTTCAATCTCTGTTAATGATTTCCCTAAAGCTAATTTCGCGGCTATATAAGCTAATGGGTATCCTGTAGCTTTACTGGCCAGAGCAGAACTTCGCGAAAGACGCGCATTCATCTCAATAACGTAGTAATCAAGAGCATGATCTGATTTCATGCTATTCTTTACCACAGGTCGAGGATTCAGCGCGAATTGAACATTGCACTCGCCGACTACCTTCAGGCTCCTTACTATATTAATGGCAACTGAGCGTAGCGAATGATATTCAAAATTCGTAAGGGTTTGGCTTGGAGCAACCACGACTGATTCTCCTGTATGGATCCCTAAAGGATCCATATTTTCCATGTTACATACAGTAATGCAATTATCATATCTATCCCTCATCACCTCATACTCAATTTCCTTAAAATGATGAAGATATTTTTCAACAAGCACCTGCTTTACAAACGAAAAAGCAATTGTAGCAATACTCACTAGCTCTTCTTCATCTTTCGCAATCCCGGATCCCTGACCCCCCAAAGAATAACCCGATCTGAGCATCACAGGGTATCCGATTTCTGATGCTACACTTCTAGCTTCTTTCACATTCTTGGTTGTTTTACTTAAGGGTGT
>CAZNVI010000020.1:10673-17908 GCA_964576705.1 uncultured Gammaproteobacteria bacterium
CCGTGATTTTGGGTGGTAATAAAACATCTCTTGCTCTTATTCATCAGACAAGGCTGGTTCTGACTCCTGTGTCCATATTTTAATTTTTGCGTTTTTCCACCCGCTGCCAAAGCTAAAATTTGATGACCGAGACATATACCTAATATGGGAATCTTATTTTTAAAAATTTTTTTTACATTTTGGATCGTAGCACCTGCCAATTTCGGATCACCGGGTCCGTTTGAAATAACTACACCATCAAATGTCAGCTTTGGGTTACTGAATGGATCGAAATCCCAAGGAACTGTAATAACAGTTATATTTCTTTTTAATAATGCTCTTTGAATATTTCTCTTAGCACCGCAATCAATTAAGACAATAGTTTTCCCGGATCTAGCCCTCTGGGTAATAATTTCTTTAGTGGACACTTTCTCAACTAGGTTATCAACATTCGGATCATAAAATGGTATATCTTTATTGATAATTACTTTCCCAAGCATCGCTCCGTATTCACGGATTTTTTGTGTCAAAAGTCTGGTATCTTTTATTTCAAGTAGGGGTAACTTCTCATTCTTAAACCACTGAGCTAAGGTTTGCTTACTCTGATAATGAGAAGGGGTATCTATATAATTACTTACGATTAGACCGGAAACCCTAATTTCACTGGATTCCCAAAAAGATTTTTCGGGGACACCATAGTTACCGACGAGAGGATAAGTAAGAACTAGTATTTGACCTTTATAGGAGGGATCTGTCAGGCTCTCAGGATACCCCATCATCCCTGTTGAAAAAACTACTTCTCCGGAAACATTTTTTTTATATCCATAATTTTTACCTTCATAAACTGATCCATCAGCCAGTATTAATTTACCTTTCATCCTATTCGTCCTAAAATTAAACCAAGTAAAGCCATCCTGACATACATACCGTTTCTTACTTGTGCGCGTAGATAAAGCGCCCGGGGGTCTTCATCAACTGCAATATCAATTTCTCCAACACGGGGAAGTGGATGCATCAGTATAGTTTCCTTACCTGCGAAATTTTCCAAAGTCTCCTTGGTTATAGCATATCGATTCTTAACTTTTTCATATGCTTTTAAATCTGCAAACCTTTCTTTCTGCACTCTGGTCCAATACCAAAAATGTGCATTCTTCGGTATTTCCTGCTCCTTCTCGATTTCAATAAGTTTAATACCACGATCTGTAAAGCTTTTATAATCGCTTCTTGTTAACTTTAATTCTTTAGGAGATAAAAGATACATCGTGTTATTTTTAAACAACGAAAGCCCGAGCAGTAAGGAATGTACAGTTCTGCCATTTAGCATATCTCCTGCGAAAACTCCGGTAAGATTATCTAGTCTGCCACGTTTCTCAAAAATGGTATACATATCTAAAAGCGCTTGCGTAGGATGCTCTCCTACCCCATCGCCGGCATTAATAACTGGTATAAAAAAAGCCGCTTCAGCTGCGGCCTTTGCGGATCCTACAACAGGATGACGGATAACTAAACAATTAGAATATGCTTCAAAAACTCTGATCGTATCTTCTAATGTTTCTCCTTTAGACACTGAAGAAAAATGCTTCGGATCGAGGATATCTATAGTTTGTCCACCGAGTCGCTTTACGGATGCCCCGAAAGAACCGAATGTTCTACTCGATGGTTCATAGAATAGAAGGGTGGTTACAGTTCCTGAAAGTAACTTAGATACCCGTGAATACTTAGCGATCTGTGCCATTTTTTTAGTGATTGTGAATACTTTCTTAATATCTTTGGGGGTAAATTGATGAAGAGAAAGGATATCTTTTCCTTTAAAATGTCCGTTTATATTCCAGGTGCTATCTTTCTGTGCCATAAAAAAACCAGAGCAATTTTTCTTAAAAATTGGCCTCTGGAATTTTACTATATATCATTAAATAAACAGAGTCAATGACAAAAAATAATTGACTGTATAAATCGGATCATATACACTGGCCAAAATACATTAGATAATAAAATGATATTACCCGGCTTGATTGATGCACATGTTCATTTAAGAACGCCCGGACAAGAATATAAGGAAAATTTCTTAAGCGGGACAAGTGCTGCCTTAGCAGGAGGATTTACGACTATTTTAGACATGCCCAATAACCTGATCCCCGTAACCTCATATACATTACTTAAGCAAAAAATTAATTTGGCAAAGAAACAGATTGTAGGTGATATCGGCTTTTATCTAGGGTCCATCAATGAGAACCAAAGAGAGTTTAATAAAGTTAAAAAGCTTGTATTCGGGCTTAAACTATATCTCAATCAGACTACCGGAAATTTCCTAATAAGCGATCGGGAGTTTGAAAAGATAATCAATTCCTGGCCTCAGACTTTACCTATCTTAATCCATGCTGAAGAGGATATGCTTGAAAGAGTTTTTCAGCTTTCATCAAAATATCAAAAGAGAATCCATGTCTGTCATGTCAGTTCAAAAAAAGAATTGAAAATAATAATAAAAGCCAAAAAAAACGGGCAAAATATAACCTGCGGCGTAACTCCTCATCATCTTTTTTTGAACAAAAATAATTTAAAAATAATAGGTCCGTTTGGGATTGTAAAACCTTATCTGAAACCCCAAACTGATATTGATTTCCTCTGGGCGAATTTAAAACAAATTGACATTATCGAATCAGACCATGCTCCTCATACTAGAGACGAAAAAGAAAGCTCTAATCCGCCTTTTGGGATTGCCGGTCTGGAAACAACGCTAGCTCTATTATTAACAGCTAAATCGCAAGGCAGGATCAGTATCGATGATATAGTACGTATGTGTTTTAAGAAACCAGCTGAAACATTTAATATAAAAACTCACCCAAAAACCGAAATCGAAGTAGATGAAAACGAAGAATGGATTGTTGACTCTGCAAAGTTTTTTACAAAATGCAAAACTTCACCTTTTAATGGGATGAAATTATGCGGAAAAGTGAAACGTGCTTATATCAGAGGATTAAAGGTATTTGAAGATGGAAAGATTTTGGTGAAACCGGGTTCCGGTAAAATAATTAAGCCTCTAAAGAGGTAATCTGAAGTTAATACTGTATACGCTGTCAATAAGTGATAAAAGTCATTTAAGATTTATGTTTTAATTATTATTATATTTTTATGTTGCATAGACCCTTTTACGATCCGAAAAAAACGTACGAGGATAACTTTAAGAATGGTCCCTATAACGCGTTTGACAATAAAAAGTTATATGAAAATAAAGGTAGCCCCGGATATGATTTCCTCGATGAAAAAGTTTATCTTCCGTTCGGTATACCGGCAGGTCCGCTTTTAAACGGTAAATTCGCAAAGGCAGCCTTAGATAGAGGTTTCGATATCGCAGTTTATAAAACTGTGAGATCCAGAAAATACCCATGCGCTGAATTTCCAAATGTGATATCGGTTAAAGTAAAACAGAATCTATCTTTGAAAACGGCTGATAAAGGCGTATTAGGAACCTTGAATTATACTACCCCCCTTTCGATTACCAACTCTTTCGGAGTGCCATCTTTTGATCCTGATTTCTGGCAAAGTGATATGGCAAAAGTGGTAAAATATGCAAAGCCTGGACAAGTAGTTATAGGCAGTTTCCAAGGTTCACTTGAAAAAGAGGGAAGTGTCAAAGAATACATAAAAGATTTTGTACTCACCGCGAAACTGGTAAAAGAAACCGGTGCCAAAATGCTTGAAGTGAATACAAGCTGCCCAAATGAAGGTACTGCTAATCTCTTATGCTTCGACATAGAAAGAACAAGATTTATTGTTGATGCGATAAAAAATGAGATCGGCAACACGCCTTTAATAATTAAGATCGCTTATTTTAAGGATCAAAAACAACTTGAAACTTTTGTTAAAAAAATTGGTAAATCGGTAAATGCAATTTCAGCGATAAACACAATTCCCGCAAAAATCTATAATGAGAAAGGTAAACAAGCATTGCCTGGTAAAAATAGGTTAGTCAGCGGTATTTGCGGATACGCGATTAAGTGGGCAGGCTTGAGTATGGTAAAACGCCTAAAAAAACTGCGTGAAAATTCAGGAATGAATTTCGTAATCATCGGAGTTGGCGGAGTTACAGTACCGGAAGATTATTCTGAATATAGAAATGCAGGAGCTGATGCAGTCATGAGCGCAACAGGTGCTATGTGGAATCCATTCCTTGCTCAACAAATCAAGGATTTTAACATCCATTCAATATGAAATATTATTCGAAGCAGACAGAAAGAGCTATCATAAACTTCCCTTTTCCATTACCTAAAGTTTCTATCGAGTTAATCTATTCCATTGTATTAATTAAAAAAGCTGCAGCACTAGCCAATAGAGATGCCGGGTTACTTAATAATGACAAATGCGAAGCGCTTTTATCAGCAGCTGATGAAATTCTAAGGGGTAAACTAGACGATCAGTTTATAACCTGCAGTCTACAAGGCGGAGCCGGAACTTCTATTAATATGAATGCAAATGAGGTCCTGGCTGTCAGAGCTTCTGAATTAACTGGTCTTAAAATACATCCAAACGATCATGCGAATTTATCACAATCGACAAACGATGTGAATCCTTCAGCTTTACGAATTTTGTGTATAAGACTTACAAACGAGTTATTAAATAATCTTGATTTCCTGATAAATGCTTTTGAGCAAAAAGGGCAGGAGTTTAAAAATATTAAAAAACTTGGCCGTACTCATCTTCAAGATGCTGTTCCTACTACACTAGGAGCTGAAATGTGCTCATATGCCGCGATGCTTTTAAGAAGTAAAAAACGCCTTATAGATACAGAAAAGTACCTATATGAACTGAGCCTGGGAGGTACGGCTATCGGAAACAGTATAAACGCACCAGATGGATATATAATAAATGTCTATAAACACTTACACGCGTTAACTGGACTGAAATTAAAGCCTGCAGAAAATCTAATGTCATTTACATCAAGTATGACAGATTTCGCCCATTTAATCGCAACACTTACTCAGTTGACCGTCGATTTATCTAAAATCTCAAATGACTTAAGGATCCTCTCAAGCGGTCCGAATGGCGGGATAGGTGAAATAATACTTGAAGAATTGCAATCAGGATCTTCAATCATGCCCGGGAAAGTAAATCCTGTAATACCTGAGAGCATGAACCAAATCCATTACTTCGTATCAGGTAAATCGCTGACTGTACATATGTCGGCAGAAGCTTCGTTTCTTGAACTAGCCAATATGTTCCCTGTTGTTGCGGAAAGCATGATTACTTCACTAAAACTTGTGTCATCCGGAATAAAAAACTTTGCAGAAAAATGCGTAATAACGATGCGAGCGGATGAAAAACGCTGCCTTGAATTATTGGAGAGATCCACCGCTTACGCGACACTTCTCACACCAAAACTTGGTTATGATAAAGTATCAGAAATTGTAAAAAAGACAGTCAGTAAAAACAAAACAATCCGGGAATTAATGATTACAGAGGGCTTATTGAATAATGAACAATTTGATGAACTCGTAGCGTGATATAAGATTAATTAGAAGTCAAGCTTATCATTAAGTACTTTTTTAATCACATCATAACTGAATCCTTTTCTTGCTAAATGACTTCCTAGTTTCTGATAAATCTCCCTCTTTTCCAAAGCGCTGTATTTACCGATTTTTTTTTCCACAACTTTCCTTGCAGATTCCAAATCACCTTGTACCTTGTACCTTGTACCTTGTACCACCGCGTCAATTACTTCTGACTTTATTCCCTTTTGCTTCAGTTCCAGTTTAATAATGCTTAATGCTTTAGGTCTGAATTTACTCCTTTGCTCAATCCACCACACTGTAAACTCTTCATCGTTAATAAATCTCTGTTCTCTTAACCAAGTAACTACTTTCTCAATAACTTCAGACGGAGCTTTCTTTTTTAAAAGATTATCTCTTACCTCTTTTTCAGAACGAGGACGAAATGATAAAAATCGGACTGCACTCTCCAAGTATTTTTGATATATAACCTGAGGATCCATATAAAAAAGAATATTGATATAAAGTAGAGATATATGGAGATTTATAGAGATTATTTCTTACAACAAATCTCGATTAATATCAATTAATCTCTATTCATCTCTAACATAATATCGGCTATTATGCTTGTGTGGATATTGTTGATTCGGTTTCTTCTTCTACCCCCACTGCTACCGGCATACCGCCATCTTTCGATTTAGCCATAATTTCTGAAACTATTTTTTTTGCGGCATCTGGGTTTTCCTTAAGCCATTCTATCGAAGCTGCCTTTCCCTGGCCTATCATTTGATCACCGTATCTGAAAAATGCACCTGACTTAGTAATCGCTCCCATCTCCACACCCACATCCAGTATTCCTCCTTCTCTAGAAATACCGTTTCCGAACACATCAAACTCCGCAAGCCTGAATGGAACAGCCACTTTATTTTTTACTATTTTTACCCGGTGGCGCGACCCGATTACCTTATCGCCGTCTTTAATAGTTTCAATTTTGCGAATGTCCATTCGGACAGACGCATAGAACTTCAACGCCAGTCCGCCTGTCGTAGTCTCGGGGTTACCAAACATCACCCCGATTTTTTGGCGCAGCTGGTTCGTGAATATACATACGGTTTTTGATTTCGAAATAACACCGGTAAGCTTTCTTAAAGCTTGAGACATAAGACGGGCTTGGAGTCCTATACTTGCTTCTCCCATCTCGCCCTCTATTTCAGCTCTCGGTACCAAAGCCGCTACTGAATCGATGACCAATACATCTATGCCTCCGCTTCTAATTAAGCTTTCTGTAATTTCTAAAGCTTGTTCACCGGTATCTGGTTGAGAAATTAAGAGCTCATCTAATTTAACTCCAAGCCGCTCAGCCCATAACGGATCTAGTGCATGTTCTGCATCGATGAAAGCTGCGATCCCACCGTGTTTTTGCGCTTGAGCAATCGTAGATAAACCAACAGTCGTTTTACCGGATGATTCAGGTCCATAAATTTCAATTATTCTACCGCGAGGTAATCCGCCTACTCCTAATGCGAGATCTAAAGGAAGACATCCTGTAGAAATTACCGAGATATCTAATTTCTGCGCTGCTTCACCGAAACGCATTATACTTCCACGACCGTATTGCTTCTCTATCTGATCCATGGCAATTCGAATTGATTCTAATTTCGCATTATGATCGGAGGAGGGTTGGGGAATATTTTTTGGGGGATTAGCTGAAGTTCTTGCCATAAACTAACCCACATTGTAACAATACTATGATAAAATGCAATAGGGAAAAAA
>CAZNVI010000021.1:0-101 GCA_964576705.1 uncultured Gammaproteobacteria bacterium
ATACATGGAACGCCAGCAGTTCTACCTGCGCCGCAAATCAATACAACTGTACAGGTTCAATTCCCTCAGGTAGTACTGCATGTAGCGGGGATGATACAGGA
>CAZNVI010000021.1:201-12870 GCA_964576705.1 uncultured Gammaproteobacteria bacterium
GAAGTGCTGGAAACCGTAAATGCCAATACACTACTCCTGCATTCAGCTGTACAGGTTCAATTCCCTCAGGTAGTACTGCATGTAGCGGGGATGATACAGGATTGACCAGTAATCTTGCCTGGCAAGTGACAACATCCTGCAGCGGAAGTGCTGGAAACCGTAAATGCCAATACACTACTCCTGCATTCAGCTGTACAGGAACCTTTAACAATTCTACTATGTGGGATGCTGAAGAAAGTCAAAACCTTACAGCCAACCTAGGTAAAACTCATTCAACAACAGATACAACAACCAAGTGTCAGTTTTACTGCAATACAGGATATACATGGAACGCCAGCAGTTCTACCTGCGCCGCAAATCAATACAACTGTACAGGCCCTACTCCCTCGAATGCTTCTTTATGGGACAATGAGGAAAGAAACGGACTTTTAGTTGATACTCCTAAAACCTATGGGGCGACAGATGATCCCAACATCAAATGTCAGTATACTTGTGATCCAGGCTTTAACTGGAACGCGGGTAATTCCACTTGTGTTGTTGTAGCGACGGCTACACCAATTACCTATAACTGTACAGGCCCTACTCCCTCGAATGCTTCTTTATGGGACAATGAGGAAAGAAACGGACTTTTAGTTGATACTCCTAAAACCTATGGGGCGACAGATGATCCCAACATCAAATGTCAGTATCATTGCGATCCAGGATATACATGGAACAATATTACTAGTAGTTGTGAGATTATTTACAACTGCACAGGCCCTACTCCCTCGAATGCTTCTATGTGGGATATTGAAGAAAGTACAGGACTGGCAGCAGATACTCCGAAAACTCACTCAGCGACAGACACTGCTATCAAATGCCAATATCACTGCGATCCGGATTTTGTATGGGATGGTAACAGTTGTGAAGTAAGTTATAACGTTTCAGGAAGTGTATTCGTAGACCGAAACAGGAATCAAATAAAAGACAATGGCGAACCGAATCACTCAGGTACAATAAATATCCAATCCACGGAAGGAAACGTAACCATAAATAATGGTACTTTTCAGGTGAGAGGAATACTTGCCGGACAACTAACCATATCTTATACATCTCCTTTACCTGCCGGGTTTGAGATGATATACCCTCTGAATGGTCCGCCACCTGCGTTTTTAGTAACTGTCGGTCCGGGATGCACTGTCGATCAGACTACCGGCGCAAATTGTAACGCAAGTGACGATATAATAAATCTCAATTTCGCGATCACTGACTCTATTCCCTGGATTCAAGGTCGAGGTATGGACATGCGGATAGATAAAGGATTCACAAATTACGTCGCAAATAATCCATCCTGCACAGGTGCCTTTACCTCTGTACAGTCTTCTACTGCCGATGCAGGAATCATTTTTACAGGCGACGGACAAGCTGCATTCGGACAAGGACAATCCTCTCAGAAAGACTGGGTCGTGGGAGGAAATTCATACCCTGAGGTCTTCAAAACGACCAACTCTCGTTTATCTACCTCACATGCTTATATTCAAACAACTATAGAAAGAGCAGGCACACAGATTAAGAATCTCTCAAGCGAATGCCATCCTAATCTTTCCAACTGCACTCTCACCGCGAATCTACCAAGCGGCGTATATAGAGCAAACAACGATACGGCATTAAATGCCTACACTTTTCCAAATGATAGAAATTATATATTCCTTATTAGCGGCATACTCACTCTTAGAGGCGAAATAAAGGTTCCATCTTCCTCTACAGCATTATTTACTACTACAGATGATATAGTAATCGACTCCAGCGTGGGCTCAGCCCCGTCCTGCTCTACGTCTTCTAACCTGGAAGGATTCTTCAGCGCGGATAACGATGTTATAGTTGAAGGAACAAATGATTGTACTGTGTCAGCGGATAGAATGCTGACTATCCAAGGAGCAGTATTCGTGAATGCCCAGATGTCCGGCGGGGTTTTCGAAAATAACAGAAACCTTTGTGATGACAATTATAATTATCCGAGTATAACCTTTACAGGACGACCGGATCTTATACTTAATGCACCAAACATCTTGAAAGTAAAAAATTATAAATTCCAGGAAGAAG
Source organism: uncultured Gammaproteobacteria bacterium (assembly GCA_964576705.1). GTDB lineage: Bacteria > Patescibacteriota > Microgenomatia > Levybacterales > UBA12049 > CAYMDS01. The sequence goes on from CAZNVI010000021.1 coordinate 2,284, forward strand.
CACCATAGAAAAGTAAAGAGGTTCAAGAGAGATCCAAAATTTATAAATTAATTATTCCTTAACTTGTACCTTGAGACTTGCACCTCGATTCATAGCTACAAAGAGTCAGAGCATAATCACTACTTTGTCGCTTTGGCTCTCTGACTCTGTGACTCTTTGAATAATTACCACATTGACATAAACCCTACCATTTGGTACATAATGTATGTATGCCAGAAAGCACCGCTACGGATAAAGTCGTTATCAACAAGAAGAATAAACTGCATTTTAACAAGCTTGCTGTTCCTATCATACTTATAATTGTTCTCTTGTCTTTAACAACCTTATTTCTCAATTCTAAAACGGGTAAGCCAAAATCTACACCTGTTGAGACCTTACCTGCTCCTACTACCGCTATATCACCCGATGCCCAATCGGTTCTTAGTTTAATACCAAACCCTATGATGCTTGATGCTACGAATAAAGGTACTATCGACGTAAATATTGAAACCGGGGGAAATGAAGTAACTGCTGTACAATTTGAACTTAAATATGATCCTTCAGCAATTACAGATATAGAGATACGACCAGCCAAATTCTTCACCAGTCCCGTTGAATTGATGAAACTGGTAGACAAAACAAATGGAAGAATTACATACATGATAGGTATAAGTCCCGCACAAAATCCTATTTCCGGCAGTGGTTCTGTAGCTCAAATTACGTTTTCAAAAACCCGAAATACCAATCTTGCTTCAACAGAGATAAAATTTGCTAAAACAGAAAATTCAGAAAGCATAGTAACCGCAACCGGAATTGAAGAAAGCGTATTAAAAGAGACTCATGGCGCTGTGATTGAGTTAAAATAAATTATAAAGTTTAAATAGGTTTTAAAACAAAGCTTTATGGAACAAGTAAAAAGTCTTATAAATTATCCCTTAAATTACAAAAAAATCCTTGTGCTGGGCATTTTCGGATTCGCTTTAATAGCCCTTCCAGTAACGATCGCATTACTCCAAAATCAGCAGGACTTCAGACAGCTTGCCGCTAAGTCTAATACAGTAATTTTAGAGCCTGTTGAAGATACATATGTAGACAGTATAAATCAAAACACCAATTATGCTTCAAGTTCTGGCCTTCGTGTAAACTGGACGAATGGTATAAAAACAGCATTTTTGAAATTTGACCTTAGCTCATTAAAAGACGCAACTATAACTAATGCGATACTAAGAATTTATGTAGAAGATCCATCCGCAGATCCTATGTCGCTAAAAAGCGTAGCCGATGATAACTGGAATGAATCCATAACATACGCAACGCAGCCTGCCGTCGGCGAATCCTTCGCTAATTTCGGAAATACAGCTAGAAATACATGGAAAGTTATATCTGTTACAAATAAGGTTAATGAAGAGAAGGGGCAAATATTTTCATTAGCCGTGACTTCAGCCAAGCGCGATATGCTTGTTTTTCATTCCGCAAATACAACGGGCACCAAGCCCAAACTTGAAGTAACCTACAACATGCCGGCAACTCCGACCATCACAAACTCTCCGTCTATACCTATCACCACGCTCACGCCTATAATAGACCCTCCTCCATCAACTGATGCTTGCGCGTCGGCCGCTGCTGATATCGTACTACTAATTGACAAATCAAGCAGCATGAATCAGGAAATAGGAGCTGCAAAAAGAGCAGCAAAACTGTTCGTCGATAAGATAGCGCAAAACCCAAGTAATAAAATCTCGCTTATGACTTTTGATCATGATGTCGCGGTAACTCCTTTGACCGATGATTTTGAATCAGTAAAGACTGCTATTGCTGCTATAAAGGATCTAACATGGGGTACTTGTATACAATGCGCGATAGATAAAGCCAACACTGAATTTTCTGAAAGAGGCAGATCGGGACTCAATAAATCTATAGTACTACTAACCGATGGCAGACCTACCCGAACCGCAAGCGGAGGAGCTGCAACTGAAATTGCGGAAGAAGCTGCATTCCAATCAATCAAGACTGGTTTTGCAACCCATGGATATACTTTATTTAATATAGGCATAGGCAACGGCGTGAAAGAAGAGTTCATGCAGGAAACTGCGCAATATACTGGAGGCAAATATTATCATGCTCCTGTTTCTGCCGATCTTGATGAAATATACCTTAATATTGCGACAGTAATTGGTAAAAGCACAGTCAGCGGTATGGTATATAATGATGTAAATAATAGCAGTACGAAAGATGCTTCCGAATCAGGACTGCAAGGTTGGTCAGTAAAACTACAGGAAGTTAACGGTTCATATAATCAAAGCACCACTACATCTGCAGAAAGTAATTACAGCTTTTCTGGTCTATGCGCAGGCAAAACATATAGATTAAGTCAAACTGTACAGTCAGGCTGGAGACAAACTACTCCACAAAACCCTGATTACTATGAACTTACAATAAACAGCGGTGTACCAAATGACAGTAAAGACTTCGGCAACGTTAAGATTACCAAATGCACCGATGGAATCGATAACGATTCAAACGGCTACATGGACCGCCGGGACTCAAGCTGCCATACCGACTGGAATCCGGATAATGCCGGTTCTTATAATCCGGACCTTGCAGGCGAGAATGGAGCTGGTGAATCTTGCGCAGACTCAAAAGATAACAATAGCAATGGCACCATAGACGGCGCAGACCCTATATGCCATACAGATGGATCAGCTGGAAATCCACAAAGCTTTGATCCGAATCTGTCTGAATTCGATCCGAATGCAGACGTTATCTTAAACTTAAAAATATTTTTGCATGGTATAGGCTTAAGCGGTGATAACAGGAATCCCGCAAGTGATTTCAGCAATAAAAATCCGGTGCATTCTGAAAGAAAAGCGGTAGTTGAAGTGTTTAATAACAAAAACCAACTAAAAGCAACAGTATCAGCTTTTATAAACTATGCATCTGCCAGCGGAAGCTTTACAGGAGTCGCGAATGTCGGGAAATTATCGGCAGGAGGTTATACGGTAAAAGTTAAAACCGAACAACATCTTAAACTCCAAATTCCGGGCATCCAGAACGTCGCGTCAGGCGGCGCGCTTGATTTACAGACAGTAGCGCTCGTCTCAGGCGATGTGAATAACGACAACAGACTTGATATCCTGGACTACAATATATTATATGGATGCTATACAAGCGATCTTATGCCTACTCCAAAAAATTGCAATGAAACAAACGCAGTGAAAACAGATCTGAATGACGAAGGAAAAGTAAATCTGTTTGACCTTAACCTATTCATCCGCGAACTGTCAGTACAGTCAGGCGCATAGATTATAAATCATACCTTGAAGAATGATAAAAAAACTACCTAAAAAATATTTATCTGTATTTCTGGGGATAGCTCTAGTTATTTTCCTTGGACTACTTATAAAACTTACATTGACCAGACAAAATACCAGAAACGAGGCTTCAGCAGTTCCCAGCTTATACTTCAGCCCTTCATCATCCTCCACGAATTTTTTAAATAAAAACCTCAATGATTCATTTACTTTGGATTTGATGGTCGATCCCGGTGATACTTTAGCTTCTTTTGTAACATTTTCAATTCAATATGACTCCCAGAAGCTTACAGTGCTAAGCACGGATGACGTAAAGATAAATACCGCTGCATTTCCGGTAATTTTAGAGGGTCCGTATATGCATCCGGACAGCGTCGAAGGTACTGTAAGTATCGGAAGCGATCCTACAAAGGGTATTGCAGTACCCACCAAGATAGCTTCAATCACCTTTAAGGCTATAGGACCTACAAATGGTTCCCCCACTACAATCAATCATAAAGCTATATCTATTATATTATCAGTCGGAGCGAATGAAAGCGCGTCCCAAAACGTTCTCGGCCTGACAGTACCGGCTGTTATTCAAATAAATATGCCCCCACCGGCAGATACTGATCTTAATTTGAATGTATTACTTCACGGGATAGGCGAAAGCGGTGATAACAGGAATCCCGCAAGTGATTTCAGCAATAAAAATCCGGTGCATTCTGAAAGAAAAGCGGTAGTTGAAGTGTTTAATAACAAAAACCAACTAAAAGCAACAGTATCAGCTTTTATAAACTATGCATCTGCCAGCGGAAGCTTTACAGGAGTCGCGAATGTCGGGAAATTATCGGCAGGAGGTTATACGGTAAAAGTTAAAACCGAACAACATCTTAAACTCCAAATTCCGGGCATCCAGAACGTCGCGTCAGGCGGCGCGCTTGATTTACAGACAGTAGCGCTCGTCTCAGGCGATGTGAATAACGACAACAGACTTGATATCCTGGACTACAATATATTATATGGATGCTATACAAGCGACATCTTTCCTACTCCCAGAAATTGCACACCGGAGAATACAGTGAAAGCAGATCTGAATGATGAAGGAAAAGTAAATCTGTTTGATCTTAACCTCTTTATTCGGGAACTCTCCGTGCAGACAGGATTATAAACCAATAATCGGTTTCCACTTGTCTGATTTCAATATTAATATATGGTTAAGCTATTATGATTTATAAACTGAAGACTGACTATTGACATCTGACAACTACTTTCTTGACATGTACTTCCTTTGACCTCATACTATAAAGTAATTGCTGATATGAAAAGGACTGTGATGCTTATCATTTTTTTAATTTTCGCAGCATCAATTCTACTCATATATGCGATTAGCTCGCAGCCTGTGAGTAAACCAGCTTTAGATATTAATATATCTCCCACCCAAACTGTTTCGGTTACTACTACTTCTTCAGCTGATTCTTCTTTATATTTCTCACCGGATTATATCGAATTATCTACATCTGACAGCGCTTCACTGGATATAATGATAAACTCCGGAAAAAATCAAATTACAGGCATTCAGCTGGAAATTGGCTACGATCCTGAGGTATTTTCAGAAATCATACTTACTCCTGGTAAATTTCTTCCCCAGGCAACTGTTTTGTTAAATGAAAATGATGAGAAAAACGGTAGAGTTTCCTACGCTCTTGTATTGCCTCCGTCTGTTTTACCCATCTCCGGAACTGGCACAGTCGTCAATGTAAGATTGACTAAATCTACCGATGTATCGGATGCATCAAATCCTACCACGATCTCGATTCTTCCTAAAAGCCTGGTATCGGCTATCGGTATTGAGGGTTCGGTTTTACGTGAAGTAAAAAACGCCAGTGTAGTTTATGTTTCATCAAGCGGCCCGGTTTCATCTGACACACAAACACCTGAAATAAATAAGACAAACAATATTTCTCCCTCGCTATAGATATATTATGAAAAGAATTAAAAACCAAATATTTGATAAGAAAAACTCGTCGCTTATTATACTTTTGATTCTATCATTCGTTTTATTATTTCTAGCGCGCATCTTAGCGACACCCCACGAAACGAGGGAACACGCTGCAGGATCGGCGCGTTTATATTTCACGCCTGATTCTTCATCTTCTGCACCTATTCAACAGACAGTAGACGGCACATTCACATTAGAGGTTACTATAGATCCTGCCTCTGAAAAGGTGTCATTTGTGCGCTTTGATGTGCTTTTCGATGAAACGAAAGTAAATATAAGCGGAGACGGGTCTGCAACTATAAACTCTCAGGCATTTCCTGTAACCTTAGAAGGGCCGGTCTTTACGCCCGGAAAAGTCGCGGCATCGGTAAGCATCGGAAATGATCCGACAAAAGCCATCACCGCGACCACCCAAGTAGCCAGAATTACTTTTCGAGCTATTGAAAATACATCAGGACCTATACAAATTACTTTTGACGAACCAACTCAAGCATTATCGATAGACTCAGATTCCGGAGCTGATGAAAATGTCTTAGGCGTGAAGACTCCAGCATTCATAAGTATCGATGGCACTACGCCCACATCTACAGTCGGCCCTACCTCGCCAATACCCTCTAACACTCCCCAACCTTCTGTTAATCCGTCAATCACGAATAATCCTACCCGTACACCCACTATGACGATTGACCCGTCTAAAACTACACTTGTGCTAAATCTCTTATTGCATGGAATAGGCTCCGGAGGAGATAGCTCAAATCCTTCAGGCAGTGATTTCAGTAATCAAAACCCTATTCACCAGGAACGTAAATTAAATATTCAAATAGTTAATGAAGATAATCAAGTCGTCGCTACGAAGTTAACTACGGCTTTCTTTAATTCGTCTACTGGAACATTTGATAGTCACGTAGTAGTTAACGACCCGATTCCGCAAGGAGATTACATCGTTAAAGTAAAAACAGACCCTTATCTTCGAAAACTTATGCCAGGCTTCCTCACCGTGGAACCGGGAAAGAAAAATGAGATGAAATCTACCGGATTAGTCACCGGAGACATAAACGGTGATAATGCAATTAATATACTGGATTACAATTTACTATATGATTGCGGCTATGGACAGATAGATCCCCTACCTATGATTAATAATAAATCTAAATATAACAGTACGATTTGTAAAAATCATGACAGACGTGAATATACCGATTTGAACGATAATGGTACGGTAAATTCCGCAGACTATAATCTTTTTATTCGCGAACTCTCAGTAGGCTTCGGACAATAATCACCTACTAAGTATTCCTTGCATCTCATGTAGATTAAACTTATAATATTTATTATGAATAAGCACTCTTGCGATGCGATAATAGTCTGCTGTATAGATTTCAGATTTCAAAAATACATTCGTAATTGGACGGATGAAAATCTTACCGGTAAAACTTTCGATCTTGTAGGATTTGCAGGTGGTACTAAAAATCTCGACATCATCACAGAACAGATAGGCATCTCCGTAAGGCTCCATGAGATTAAAGAAGCGATCTTGATTCACCATGAGGAATGCGGAGCATACGGTACAGAAAGTACCTTGGAGCGCCACAGAGAAGATTTATTGAAAGCAAGGAACAAACTTAATGAGCTATATCCTGATCTAATAATCCGCCCGTTCTACCTTCACCTCGACGGCACTTTCGAAACCATCAATTAAACTCTGTACTTAAATATAATCATGATTATATAATTCCCCGTACTTTTCTGCTACAATCTCTCCTTATGTCAAGCGAGCGTGGGAAGAAAATTTACCAAACGGGTCAAAGTTCTAGTTCAGAGCTTGAACCTAGAGCAAATAAAGAGGTCTGGGATAAAGTAGATCAAACAGTAAAGCATGATGCTGGAAACTTTACTGATAGGATTATAGAAACTGCTACAAAAGGCAAAGATGTAGATGCACGAAGAAGAATAGAAAAAGCCGGGAGAGAGATTGTACTACCTGGTCTTGCAGAAGCCATGACTATTGCTCATCAAGTTGCAAATCCCGAATATAGAGGAAATGGCGAGGGTCAAGGCTTTATACCAGGTATGGCAGCTTTTCTGAATTATACTGACCAAAGAGGCAGAATTTGTGCTGATTTACGCGGAAGTTTACCAGCATATGGAGCATATCCTCTTCTTTATCTCATGACTAGATCTGCAGGGGCAGATCCTAATACTGTTCCAGCCAGGACACAGAGTGGTTTTAGACTTGGCGATATTGATTATCGAGCGGGAATAAAAACAAGCGTACGTGATAGAAATGCACAAGGCCAACTTACTCCCGAATTTGTTTATTACACTGGACCTCATTTTGATAGTATTAACCCCACTACAAATAGTTGCGCAGCAAACGCAGCTACGATTCAAGGCGCAGGTGGACTAGCAAGAATTGACATGGTCCATGGAGGAATAGCAGAATGGTTCGGAAATGTAGGATCAAGATTTTTTGCCCACGATGATGAAGTGCGAGAACAAGGAGGCATCAGTACAACATTTGATATTTCTCTGGATACGCACGACCAAAGTTTAATTGCGGGCTTACGCGAAAATCATAAATATATAGATCCCCGACGTGATCTAGCATCTAATTTACAAATGCTAGCACGACATGGGTTAATACTTACATCCAATCAGATATTAGATATGTTCGGAGAAGATATAATGCAGATAGCTAACGAATTAGGCGTTCAAGGCGGATTGGATATATTTGACTACACTAGATACAGTTTTAATATGCAAACAATCGGAACAATTGCCAGACACATCACAGAACGTGAGGAGAGAATCAATAACTTTGATTGGATTCCTCCACACTTAGTCATTGATCAATCAAGCAGCCAACGAGTTGACCCAGATGCTGCTCGTGCATTTGCATTTTCTATGATAAGCAATGCGACATACAGAAAAATAACCGGAGTCGGATCAGGTGACACTAATCCATTAAAGCATCATCCAGAAACTATGCTACGTGTTGGCCCCACAGGTGCTGACTATAACGTACAAACTGTCGCACTTATTCAGGGTACACCTGGTGGAGAATTACAACAGCAAGATATCGCACGCGTACAAACTTTGAGTACGGTCTTGACTGATAACCTCGATCACTTAGGTTTCGGTGCCGAAGAAACAGCGAGAGTGATACGCGTGACTGGTATGGTTGACCTGGAAGTTACAGATGAAAAAGCAAGAACAGCTGATCTAGACAGAGCTCTTGCGACTGTTGAGAGGAACCTGGAAATCCTGGCTCCACAGTTCGAAAATGGTATCAAAAATGGAAGCGTACTTATGTTTGGCACGATTCACGATAGAGTCACTAGAAACCCTGTAGAAATTGTAACTATTTGATTTGAATAATTTGTGGCTAATATTTCGTATTATTAAATTTAGGTTAAATCATTGACAACCACTAAAATTTAACTTATTGTAGAAATATAGATAGTAGATTGGTGAAATGAAAAAGCTTCACTTAGTTACATTTCTCTCCCTAATACTTTTTTTAAGCGTTTCCGTTCTCGCAGTCCAAAGAATAGCTGACACAAGACAAAACGCAGATGAGGTTGATTCTACCGCTGTAAACACAACAAATTATCTGACTATTGCAGGTTATGTATATATAGACGAAAATCAGAACGGAGAACGGGACCTTACAGAAAAAGCCTTTAAAGCAGGAAGAGTTAATGTGACGATGTCCAGGAATAGACCGCGTAATACACCTACATCAGCACCTATAGCTACGACCTATCCCACACCTATAGAAACTACACCCCAGCCTACCGGCGATTCTATAACACCTCCCCCGCCATTTATTCACACGGATAATCAGGGGTATTTTAAATATACTGTCGCATCTAATACTGTGCCTGAAACCAATTATTTTACTGTTTCCTTAATTATTCCTAATGATTTTAAAGGCACTACCATAAACCCTATCACCTATCAAAACTTGTATAAGCGCAGTAGAAAACTCGTAGAATTTGGCCTCGTAAGAACTGGGATAACCGCTTCCCCTACACCGATCTGCGGAAATGTTCTTGCCGAAATTGAAGTCTCAGAAGAATGTGAAGAAAATGGCTACAGAACCATGTCTTATACCTGCCAAGACGGACATAGTCAAACGTTTAATGATTCCACTAGCTGTAAAACCCAATCAGTCTGGAGTGAATATGCTCATGCATTATGCGCTGAACGAGGCTGCAGCGCTACTCCCACGCCCCAAAGTTGCGCACAAGTAATAACTTTTGCCCGAAATAGGACAGGGCAATGCCGAAGATTCCTGACTGCCTGCCTACCAGAAGGCTGGAGGGCAGACAGATCATGCACGATTACTCCCACTGTTACACCGACTCCTGTAGCTTGTGCTACTCCACCCATATGTAATGTCGAAGAAGAACTTCTTACAGGTGATCCTGCGCCCGGAATGGGCACGTGCCCGGAATATTACTGCATCGGGTATTAAAACTAACTTTACGAGAAACCTGAATTCAATTCCAAAAATGAAGGTTATTTAGGCTGAAAGTGGCTAAAAATTTGAGAGCATGTTCTACCGCTACAGGCTATACCTGTATAGGTGTGTTCGGAGTTCTGTATAGCTGAGCGGTGAATAGCTGATCCCAACCACCAATTAAGTGCTCCTATTTCAGTTCGGTTATAAATTATATTCTCTGTCGCATAATAAGGTAAGTTTCGAGCATAAAACCCAGCATGCATGTTTCCGTTTACGAAAATCTCATCGAAAAGCTCAGGAGCACGTTCTGAGGCTATTTGCATGAGCTTATCATCCTTCACCAGAGGCTGGATACCGATTTTTACACGATGTTCATTTATGAGGGTGAATAATACTTCAGCATTCAAGCTGTACTCTATAGGCTCATCAAGTTCAGTTTTTATCTCAGACTGTACGATAACAGGCGCTTTAGTTTCAGCCTCAACTGAAGCTGTATCAGTACTTTCTAAAACTCTCTCCACGGCATAGTTAGCCTTATCTTCTCTATTTACCTTTAACTTAAGGCTACGCATGTCGTTTAAGCGTGCAGAATTTAAGCTATATGAAGCTATTTTCGCCGTAGGGATATAAGTCTCTAATTTAGTAAGCGGTAAATCTGAAATCGAGCATGGCTCAGCCACAACTTTAGCTTCTGCCTGTATGGGATATTGGCTTTTACTATTCGCCGTAGATTCAGCGTGGGCTGAAGGCGTTAGGGAGGTTAGTAATGTGCTTGCCGCGAACAATGAGGCTAGCACGTTTTTCTGTGCAAAAAGCATAGAAATCAAGTGTGAATTGTATCAGAAGAA
>CAZNVI010000021.1:12970-17432 GCA_964576705.1 uncultured Gammaproteobacteria bacterium
AGGTTGTAAATCCGCCTTTGGAGGGCGACCGTTCTACTCAAAGTGGGCATCCGTGGAATCGAACCACGCACCTCTTCATTATCAGTGAAGCGTTCTAACCGATGAACTAGATGCCCAGTAAATTCTTTCTTAATTCTCTTCCTTTACCAGACTTTAAAAATTTCTCTCTTCTCGCTGCGTCCAACCTGCTTGAATATTCTTCTTTATAAACTAATTTGAGAGGTCTTAAAAACCTAAGAGATTTAGTCAGACCTTTATTATGCTCTAGTAATCTACGTTCTAAGTTATTCGTATGGCCAGTGTAGTATCTGCCATTCTTTAGGCTTTCTAGAATGTAAACATACCACATATTAACCATCCACCTATCGCCTCAGGTTGTAAATCCGCCTTTGGAGGGCGACCGTTCTACCAATGTCCGCCAGAGACGGATCCGCCTATGGAGGAAACTAACGACCCGGTTTCCAAACTGTTTTCTAAGCTTTGAAAACAGCACTAAGTATTATACAATACTCGAATAATTTTTAACACTTAATCGTCTATAATATACATTTATGGCTATAGAGTCTGAAGGTCACTTAGATCCGTTAAGAGTAATTGCGCGAACCGAGAATCCCTTTCCAAATCTAACAGAAATTGAACAGGCATATGCTGAATTTAAACCCCGGCTGCCTAATTCGGATTTCCTCGATGCACCAGTATTAGATCCTGATTGCATAGCCGATAATGACCTTTTAGTGTTTGATTCTACATCAGCTACCGTTACTCCTTATGCTGATACGACAGATCCTTCTAAATTATTTCCATATCTTGCCCTTGGACAACCCGCATTTGAATTACCTCCTAAAATATCAGGACTGAATCTTATTTATCCAACCTCACTCATCCGATCAGATAGAATTTGGACTGATACTAGACTTCGTGAACGATTAGAAGAAATAGCCAGTCAGACTATGGCGAATCCTGCGCGCGCAAAGGAATACGTCAGAGACGAATTACCTCTGGCTACGGCTTGGTCAACTATGGCTGTAATAGATGCAATAGAACGCTTTAATGAACTTACCGGAGGGCAAATACTCGGTTCAAATGGTCGAATAATAGACGAAATTGCAGAACGGACTATAATAATAAATGGCGATAATGGTGGCGGAGTAGCTTCGGTTAGTAATCTCGCCCACCGCGGTGTAGTCTTTCAGGAGAATCTACCGGATTCATTAAGTCCAGCTCAGACTGGGTTCGCTGCAGCATCTATTGGTGTTGAAAATTCGTTAACCGTAGCCGCTGCATGTGCAGGCTTTAATAATGCTCTACATGCAGCAGAAATGTATGCAAGTAGCGATAAATCTGGTATTGATTTAGTCGTAGTATTTGCGGCTTTCGACGGCCCAACTTCACTTACTCAATTAGGCTTTGACGTTTTAGGTCTCCCTCCATCCCAAGCTCTACCTTATATAGGCGAAGAAGGTATCGGATATGTTGAGACTCCGGGGGCTGCAGCAATGGTGTTACCTACAAAAAGACTTGCAGAGCAATTAGGCCTTTCTAGATACCCAGCCTACCTCACGAGAACTATTAGTAATCAAGGAAAGTCGAAAATGGGCGTTGAACGACAACGTGACATTAGTAAGGGCGTACCTGGTACTACTTATGAAAAAGCATTTAAATTACTAAATCAATACTATCCTGAAGGTTTTCCGGGGAATGTTCTTACATTAACTCATGGGACTAAAACACTTGGGGCAACTTTGGAGAAAGGCATGCTACCTCAAATGAGGGAGAGACATGGGATCGGAAGAATTACAGTAACCTCAACTCAGCCTCTCTTAGGCCATCAATATTCCCCAAGAGGAGGTTTTTCTCTTGCGAATGGGATAGTTGCCAACGCTGAAGGCATAGCATGGGGTATGGCTCCAGCTAATCGCGATTTATCACTATTTGGCGAAGAAGGAAGACTGCAGGATATCAGAAGATCGAACCTCCAACGTGTTACCCAAATACAAATCCCCTTAGTACCTATCGATTATAAAAATGAACGTGCTGCAGAAAAATCTGTACGCGATTTAGAAGAACTTCGTGATTCGGGTGTTGATATACTTCTAGCAACCAAAAGAATACCAAATAGTGCAATCTTAGCAACTCACCAAGGCTTAGGGGGTCATTCAGACGGAATATTACTCATGCGATGCAATCTTACTCAATAAGGTCCCAGAGCTCGCCGGGGATCATGTCTTCTTCTAAATCCCCCGCTGGTTCCCAGACTAAACAATTCAGGAGTATTTCCTGCAACAAACGGAGCCTGCGTAATTCTTCAAGCATTTTCGCACCCTGCTTAGGATTATCCCGCACGAATTTATAATACATGCCCACGAGCTGATTCAAACGATTAGAAATAGCCTGATAGGTAGCTATAATCTTACCCTGACGCGAACGCTGCTTATATGTTTTAAACCGTTTCAGAGATTGCCATTCTCCGGCCTTAATTTCTTCTTCCAATCCCTTAAACTCCCCTTCTATTTTTTCACTTTTATTTTCTGATTCTTTTTTATGATCTTCTTCCATAGTTATTTAGACAAACCTCACTTGCGGTCTTCGAAAAATTATACCACTTCTGCTAAATTCACTTCCTAACCTTCCTATCGCTTTATGTCCTTCTTTAACTATATAGAATCCAAGTACATTCTTAAGTCCTCCAGTCTGAGAGTTAAGCACTTTTTTCTCAACTTCCCAACCCATAGCTAAAGCCCTCAAAACTTCCTTGGTATATTTTTCCTCTATAAATTGCTCTGTCATAGTCATTCCTCCTATGACACATAATAATTTATAAGTCTTATACCTACTTGATATTTACCTAACAGACGACTTCTCAACCTGGAAGGTTAAGTAGCCTCGCAACCTTACAATAACATAAGTAGTTTATGCACGAGACAGACTATATTCTTTTCCTGGCTTCATGTCTCGTGTGACTTTGTTCCTTATCCATCTAGAACCTTCCCTTTGAATCTTATCTCCTACAGCCCAAAGACCTGCAAAAATTGCAACAGGAATGAGCACTGGAGACAAAGGTGGCAAAATTACTCCCGCAGAACCGGCAACTATTGCAGTGTCTTTTGACTTATGCCCTGTCCATCTATTGAAGCGGTCAAATGGTTCAAAAATACCCTTTTCTTTCTCAGGAACTGGCTCCAGCAACTCCCTAACTATATAGGGGTGTCTTTTTTTATTTCTTTCCATAGCCATTAATTTTATCATCAGACAATCCATAATGCCTGACAAAATCATGATTTTACCCGAGTCTTCATTTTGCTTGCGAGGCTAAGTCTGGTATGGTAAGATTGTGAAGGCTTGATATCAATACAAATGCTGGATTTATTTGTCTCAGCATTTTATTTCCCGATTTAATCGGGATTTGAAATGCGAGATCCCGAAGTTATAAGCTTTTTGGCGCGGTGGTGAAGTGGTTAACACAGCTGTTTGCAGAACAGCCATTCACCGGTTCGAATCCGGTTCGCGCCTCACCTCTTACCTCTTAATTTTGTCAGATATTTTGTCCAATTTATGTCAAGCGGTTAAATATATAACTCCTTAAAATAAATTCAATATGCTGAATGGAATGTTTGGACCATTCGAAAAGAAAGGAATACTTCCCTCAGCAAAGTATTGGAGTAAATCTCGGATCATCCGGGATAAACCTCCTTAAGATACCATAATCATTAATTAGTTAGATTAGTAATAAAACCATCCATAAAAGCGGATGGTTTTATTTTATAAGTAAGATTCCACAAAAAAACCCGCTTTATGCGGGTTTTTAGCTGATCCTTCGTCGCTAAAGATTCGGAAGGATCAATCCCGATTTAATCGGGATTGATAAGCAAAAAGTGGTAGGAAAAGCGAGAATAGTTTTTCTTTTCTAAGTACCCGCCTCACTCATATGAGCGGGCGAGGCTCGCCCTTTCGGACGGCTAACGAAAAGTTTCAGGTACTATTCACTCAACCTGTTGCCGATATACTTATCCTCTTAGCCCTAAATCCTCATCTTTAGCCAATGACTAAAGACTAATGACCATATGCTAATAAGTTATGTATCTTCCCCAATCCTTCTTAAACTGATTGATTCATATTATCTGTAAGACTATTGAACGGGAGAATAATTAAAAATTCTCCGTTCGCTTATAAATAATACTTGCGAATCATCCTTTTTTAAATTTAGAAAGGAGGTGATCCATCCCCAGCTTCGGCTAGGGATACCTTGTTACGACTTAAGCCTCATCGCCAAATTTAGACTCTCCCCTCGCAAAAAGCGTAAGCTTTTTGAATATCAAATGTCCAATTTCAAATTCCGAATATCAAATGAATTATTAAACTCATTGAGTATTGGTAGTATTTGACATTCGCAAAGTGCTTATGCACTTTGCGAGGGGATTCATCTACCCCTGACTTTGCTGCCTTGACGGGCGGTGTGTACAAG
>CAZNVI010000022.1:0-13264 GCA_964576705.1 uncultured Gammaproteobacteria bacterium
CCTATCGTTAACAGTCCTGCTGAGAGAGATGATACAAGATCACGTCCCGCCCTAGCAGTTACGATAGTATTAATTGCGCCTGATACGTAAGGACCGTGATCTACAAGAAGACGCAAAACGAGATCCACAAATTCCTCAAGATCTTTTGAAATTTCTCTTTTCGAAAGAAACATCGAAGAAACTATAGAGGCGAATGAACGGTTTTTAGCGAAAGTCAGGAGATTCTCGCCTAGAATGCTTGCCTCGCCGCTTTTATCGTCTGAAATACTTGTAGTTATTAAAGCCGGTTTTCTGTCTTGCATAGTTTGAACCATTGTAAGTAATCCCGGACTTTCTTGCAATGGTTCTGATTTGGCTTCGGATATAGCATGAATAAAGTCTGTGAAAGTTTCCGGTACTATAGCGCCGGAATTCTTCAGCACTTTCCTTTTTTCGCGCGCTCCTTCTTTATCTGTTTTTGCCATAGCTTTCGCATGTCCGAATTGAGGGGGAGTTTCGAAAAGGTCTGAGACTGTTCCTGCTACATAGCATATTACTCTTTTCGTGACTTTTTTTTGAAGCATTAAATCAGCTAGCTTGTACTCATCGTCTCCGCCTAATTCGCCATAATAGACTATAGTTTCAGTTTGGGGATCTTCCTGTGCAGTCATAAATGCGTCAAGAGGAGATAAGATAGGAAAGCGGTCTCCGCCGAACGACAGTGCGAACGATAGTCTTTTATTTTGCTGTGCGACTATCCTTATTATTTCATTGACCATTCCGCCTGATGCTGACAGGACGGCCACTGATCCTTTCTGCATTACATCTGACTCTACCAGTTGTCGATAATCAGTACCGCCAATTGCTCCAATTTTAAAACTACCCGGAATAATTAAGCCTACGCTCGCAGGGCCGATAGTGAATCTATGTTTTTTAATTATGTATTGGTACATTGAAATGCTTTGGGATTCCGGAACATCCTCTGCAAATATTGTTCCTCCTTTTATGTTTGGTAGATTGTCCATTATTTCCATAGATGATTGCATCGCCCTTCTTGCAGATGTAGTATTGAAGAAAAGATTTGCGTCGTTTTTTATTTCTTCAGGGAGTTTATCTATCGAATCAAAGACAGGAATAAGTATTTCTTTATTTCCGAAAAAATATCGCTCAAAACTTCTTCCGGTTGCAACTATTGCTTTAATGCTATGTTTATCTTGTTTACTTAAAAAGTCGAAGTCCAACATAGACTGGATGATCGGACGGTGAGATCCATAAGCAATAATCGAAGGTGAAATTGTTCTTAGTGTCTGTATATTTATCATGTCTTATGTAAAAAGTGACAAGCAAAAAAAGAAAAGTAATCCTTATGTATTACGATTTGCGTAAATTCATAATTCATAAATCTAAGCTTATGATCGCTTGTGTCACTATATCTGTCAGTATCATTTCAGGACCTGCAACAATACCTAGCATATTTTCTTTTTTAAGAAATTCTTCCATGTTTTTTAATCCCTCAGTTTGATATGGTCCGCCACGACGAACGAAGACTTTAACCTCTTGCTCTTGCAGCTTGTCTGATTTTTCTTGCAATGCTCTTATCAAGCCGTTAAAAGTTATTCTAACATCAGTAAAATTCGCGACACCTCCTGCAATGATAAGAATTTTTTTGTTAGCTTTAGATTTCAAAAGGAGACTAATTATATTTTTTGCATATAAGTATGTTTCTTCAGCTGAGGGATTACCGCTGTATTCCCCGTAATTTGCCAATTGTTTTCCGAAACCCTGATTGTATGCTTCATCAGCTAATACTATACTTGCGCCTCCACCCGAAAGCATCATAAAAATAGCTCCATCAGAATTTAGCACCTCAAGCGAGAATGCTGCCTGGCTTTTGGCTGCGAGGGTTTTTACGTTAATTTCTTCCTCAGTTTTTTTAGAATTGTTTGTATCAGTAAAATCATTTTCTGTCCAAGCGTTGTTAACGAAAAACGAAGCTGTGCTATCTACTTCAACTGCTGCGTCAAGAATTGTCAATTTGGACTCTTTTATTATAAATGGATTAATTTCTAGGAAAGAGAAGTAGTATTTGTCAAAGGCACTTAACAGTTTTTCGAGAACATTTGCATTTATTGTCCGAGTGAGCCCTTCGGTTGGACTCAGGGTAAACTCCGCAAATCGAGAATTATTGTCTTCAAGCTTCTCGATTCGTTCGCCGTTAGCGAACTCTCTCGAAGAATAAGGTAATACTATTTCTTGGATTGAATTTTGATTCTGTTCGATATCCACACCACCTTTTTCTGAAAATAAAATTATATACCCTTCTCTTGCACGCGTAATAGACAAATATTTTTCATCTGAAGGGTCATAATTAAACAGTTCTTCAATAAGGAATTGGGAATAACCTTTTTCAGTAAGTTCTTTTATGGCTTGGGGAATCTGGTTAAAATCTAGGCCAAGCTTCACCAAGCCCTTCTTAAACCGACCCTTTACACCCTGGTCGACTTTGACGATGTATTTTTTAGAATCATCAAGGTTTTCTTGTAGAGGATATGAATCGTTTACTTGTATTCCATTGTAGATTTCACCGAGTGTTTTATAGAGTAGGGTTTTTGCGCGAAACTCTGAAATACGTTTCCTTGCCATAAATTATTATGATTATACCATTTACTAAGAATGTTAGAACATTCTAAGTTGTTTTGATATAATTACAAACACGCTATATGGAAGCTAAATGGCTTATCGGCCCTCTACGGTCAACTGACGGCAAGCTTGGTACCTTACAGGTCTACAATGGTATATCAGACCATCAAATAGATCAGCTTATTTCATATGCGAATACGGAAAAGGCTATTCAAAGATTTACGTCTGATCCGAAAAGATTTCAAAACAAAAATTCTTTTGAAAAGTGGCGCCAAAAAGGAAGATCTATTTATGTATTGGAAAATAATACCGGTGATTTATTAGGATTAATATGGTTTGGTGGTGAAGAGATACCTTCGGAAAAGAAGTTTACGAAGAGATTTGACACTTTTAAGTATGGAGTTACATTTGCGATCAGAATATATCAACAAGCCCGCGGAAAGCGTTTGGCACGAAAATTTATGGGCTTGGCCTTTAGTGCATATAGACAGTCTGAGGAATATAAAGCGTTATCTCATAACGGCATCTGGCTTGAAACTTCTGCTGATAATATTCCTGCGGTTACCGCATATAGGAATTTTGGCTTTCATCAGGTAACAGAACCTGACGAGAAAAATAAAATTCTTATGGTGTTAGAGGGATAAATTGAAACAATTACAAACTTTCACAAATTACTGAAGATATACAAAGCATTGGTTTCTGAGTGAACTCAATCCATTTTACTGTATATTTTATCCAGATGAAATTAATTAAGTATATGTAGTAAGCTGCCAACCTTTTTAAATGCTTCTATAGCTAGATTCAAGTCTTTTTGTGTATGTGCCGCTGAGGGGATAACGCGAATGCGGGCTTTCCCTTTTCCTACCATCGGAAACAGTATAGGGGTTGCAAATACGCCTTCTTCAAATAGTCTGGCGCTAAATTCTTTTGTTTTTTCTTCATCGCCTAGCATGACAGGTGTGATTGGCGATTTTGAATCGCCACAATCAAATCCAAGTTCTGTTAGCCCTCTTTTTAAAAATTTCGTATTTGCCCAAAGTTTCAGGATTGGTTCATCTGATTCATTAAGAATTTTAAACCCCTCAATCAGCGCTGCCGTGTCTGGGATTGTAAGGGCACTTGAAAATATAAATTGTCTAGCCTTTTGTTTATATAATTGTATTAAGTCTTTTTTTCCTGTGATGAAACCGCCTACAACACTAAAAGCTTTAGATAGAGTACCTACCTCAATATCAATTTTCCCATGAAGATTGAAATGGTCTACGATGCCTCTGCCGCTTTTCCCCAAGACTCCTTCTCCGTGCGCATCATCTACCATAACCAGCGCGCCATATTTTTCAGCAAGAGACACAATTTGCGGGAGGGGTGCTAAGTCGCCATCCATTGAGAAAACCCCATCGGTAACGATAAGAATTAATGGCAAATTCCCATCGGATTTAGGATTTTTAGCTATATTTGAAGCTTCAAGAAGCTTGGTCTCCAAATCTTTTACATCTGCATGTTTATAGACGAGTTTATTTTTTACCTGAGATAGTTTTATTGCATCGATAATGGAGGCGTGATTCAATTCGTCTGAAATAATTATATCCTCTTTACTTATGATTGTTTGGATAGCTGCACAATTTGCCATATAGCCACCGGATAGCACAATCGCACTATCAGTTTTCTTAAAATCAGTGATCATTTTTTCCAGTTCTATATGTAAAATGTGAGTTCCAGCCAGGGTTCTATAGCCGGTGCCAATGCCATATTTGGCTATAGCGCTTTGGGATGCTTTCATTATCCTTTCATTCATCGCAAATCCAAGATAGTGACTGGAGCAAAGATTTAGCTTTTTAGCGCCTTGTATTGTGATGTATGCTCCCTGGCCTGATTCGATAATATGTGGAGTTTTGTTTATTAGAGCTTGATTAATTTGGGTGTAAAAATTTATTCGGTTATCTTTCATTATTATGTTGGAATTTTTGGTGTGTAAAATAAGAAATTCTTAATATAGGCATCTTTGAAGTTTTGATTCCTTGAATACTTGGTCATTGTCTAAGTAATCAAGATATCAATATTTCAATTTCGAAAATATCCCATTTCACACTTCAAGATGTCAAGAGTTTATTCTAGAAATCACCCTTAAGGTATTAGCAATATCTTTCCGCATTCTCCAGATTTCATCACTGTCATAGCTTTTTCAAACTCTGAGAGCTTGAACGAATGGGTGACTAAAGGTGAGATATCGATTTTCCTGTTAACTAACAAATCATTAACTTGAAACCATGTTTCCCAAATTCTTCTTCCAAATACACTAAAAGTTGTGATCTCTTTATTGATAATATATTTTCCAATATCGATAACAGCCGGTTCTTTCGGAATTCCGAAAAATACTAATGTCCCGGCTATCCTTATAGAATCAAGTGCCTCGTTTAATACTTGTGCATTTCCGGACATCTCCAAAACCACATCGCATCTGTTTCTATATTTATCAGGAAGTGTCTCATATGCTTCATCTGCACCTAATTTAAGCGCTAGTTGTCTTCTGAATTCTCTTCTGTTAATTCCGATAATTTTTTTCGCACCGTAAGCCTTAGCTACTGCTGCTGCGCAAAGACCTGTAGGGCCTAATCCGAAGATAGCAACTGTTTTGCCTTGGACTTTAGCTTTTGTAACGACGTGTACAGCGTTTCCTAAAGGCTCTTGGGCACTCATTTGTTTTAAAGGAATCGAAGGATCGTTTTTCCAGGTGGTACGTATTGGTATAGTGGCATATTCCGCAAAGCTGCCGTTTCTTCCTATGCCAAAAAGTTCCATATTTTCACAAATGTGTTTATTGTTAACAAGACATTGATAACACGTTCCGCAAAAAATATGGGTCTCAGAGGAAACTAGATCACCCCTTTTGAGCTTAGTTGGGGTAGAGCTGTTTATCTCTAATATTTCTCCTACTATTTCATGACCTATGACTATAGGAGGCTTGATATGACCTTCTGCCCATGGCGTCCAATTATAAATACTTATATCTGTTCCGCATATTGAAGCTGCTTTAACCTTAACTAAGACTTCTTCTTTTTTTGGGGACGGTATAGCTACTTTTTTAATTTCTATGCCTTGTTGGGGGTGATTTTTTACTACAGCAAGCATCATGCCACTGGCCATAATATATTATTAATTAATTTCAAGAATAGTATATGTTATATTTCCGACTGGTGCAGTCACTTCAACCTTTTCTCCAACCTTTTTACCAAGTAATGCTTTCCCCAATGGTGACTCATGGGAAATTTTTTTCTCGGTAGGATCTGCTTCCCATTCGCCTACAACATTATAAACAGTTTGATTTCCGTTATGGTTTACTGTCACTTTTGATCCTAATATAACCTGATTTTTAGAATTGTTATCTTCAGATATGACTTCTACTTGTTTTAAAAGCTCTACAAGTTCATCGATTCTCCCATCAATAAATGCCAATTCTTCCCGTGCTGCAGAATATTCAGCGTTTTCGGCAAGGTCGCCCATTTCCCGAGCGTCGGATACCCTTTGTACGACCTGTGGTCTTTTGACTTGTGTTAAATCGGCATGCTCTGCACGGAGTTCGTCCAAGCCTTCTTTAGTGAGAAATACTTTTTTGTTATTCATAAGCTGTGGATGAGGTAAAACTACAAAAACCTCTCCTTTATTTATCCGGGAGAGGCGAAACTTAATCCGAATCAAAGTATAAATAATTTAACCCTTGTTGTCAACTGATGGAATTTTGTGCTATAATGCACGCATGCCTCTTTCAACAGACCAGAAGCAAAAGATAATCAAAGATTTTCAAACAGCGAATGGTGACACAGGAAGTCCTGAGGTGCAAATCGCACTTTTGACACATAGGATCGACCGTTTGGCAGAACATCTGAAGCAGCATTTGCATGATGTCCACTCCCGCCGGGGGCTTCTTTCTATGATCGCAAAAAGAAGAAGGTTATTGAATTTCTTAAAAAAGGTCGACGATAAAAGGTCAGGGGAGATCACGAAGAAAATAGGGTTAAAGAACTAATTAATGATTCTCACGGATTTATAGCGGATCAACACAGATTTTATTCGCGTAAATCAGCTAAAGATCTGTGGTAATCAAAAGATACATATAGTATACTCTAGATAGTAATAATCCACGTTGGCCACACTAAGTAGTGAAAGGTAAATCATAATACATGAATAAAAAAACCTCGGTTTCAACCGAATTTGCAGGTAAAACAATTACATATGAGATAGGCGAGCTCGCTCTACAAGCGACTAGTTCAATCTTAGCCCGCGTAGGTGATACAGTCGTATTGGCAACTGTAGTATTAGGTCGCGAGAGTACGCTTGATTACTTCCCGCTTTCTGTCGAATATGTCGAAAGGCTTTATGCAGGCGGAAGGATTAAAGGTTCACGTTGGGTAAAGCGTGAGGGTCGGCCTTCAGACGAGGCAGTGCTTACAGGTAGATTAATTGACCGCTCTATACGTCCATATTTTCCGAAAGATTATAAAAGGGAAGTACAGGTCATGGTGACTATGCTTTCAGTAGATGGCGAACATGATCCGGATATTCTTGCAATGAATGCAGTGTCAGCAGCGCTTGCCATATCGCCCATCCCCTGGAGCGGTCCGATAGCAGCAATTCGGGTAGGTTTTGTCAGAGGAGAGAAAGATGAAGCAGAATATATACTCAATCCCACAACTACGGAAATGAGCTTTTCTGATTTAGATTTAGTGGTTTCACAATCACGGGATAAAACAGTGATGATTGAGGCAGGTGCCAAGCAAGTTCCCGAAGATGTAATGCTTGAGGCCATAAAAAGAGCACAGCTAGAAACGCATAAATTTATAGCATTTATCGATGATTTAGTCGGCAAAGTAGGACAACAAAAAGAAACAGTTACCCCAAATACAGCCGTATCTGAATTGGCAAAGCGCATTGAGAAGATGTATAAAGATGAAATTTCAGAACTCGCTAAATCCAAGGCGATGAAAGAGCGTTCAGGGGATGAGTCTGAGTCGTTGATTGATTCGATTTACGAACAAGAAAGAATCAATGATCCTGAAGTAGATAGAAAGAACATTATAAAAGCTGTTGAATATGTAATGTTTCAGACTATCCGTTCAATGGTAGTTAAGAAACAAAAACGCGTGGATGGTCGTGCGATGGATGAGCTGCGTGAGTTATCAGCTAGAGTGAGCATCTTACCTCGTACTCACGGTTCAGCTATTTTTCAAAGAGGTATCACGCAGGCTTTGACCATAGCAACTTTAGGATCACCACGTATGGAGCAGCTCATCGAGTCAGCAGAAGGTGAAGAATCCAAGAGATATATCCATCATTATTCTATGCCGCCGTATTCAGTCGGCGAGGCAGGACGTATCGGCTTCACGTCGCGTCGCGAGATAGGACACGGAGCATTGGCAGAGCGTGCATTAGAACCTGTAATTCCTAGTAAAGATAAATTCCCGTACACTATTCGATTAGTGTCTGAAATAACTTCATCAAACGGGTCTACGTCTATGGCATCAACCTGCGGATCTACTCTCGCTCTCATGGATGCCGGAGTTCCGATTACAAAACCTGTAGCCGGAATCTCTATCGGGATGATGTCTTATCCCTTCGGGTCTACGAAGAAAGATGAATATGTCCTTTTGACTGACATCATAGGCCTTGAAGATTTTTCAGGTGATATGGATTTCAAAGTGGCAGGTACGGATACAGGAATTACAGCAATTCAACTTGACGTAAAAGTGCCAGGACTGACTATAGAGCAAATCGCTGAGATTTTTGACCGTGCTAAGTCAGCAAGAATGATTATTCTTGAGAAAATGAATGCCGCGATTTCCGAGCCACGTGATACAGTTTCTGTATACGCGCCGAAAATAGAGATGCTTCAGATACCGGTTGAAAAAATCGGTGAGCTTATCGGTCCTGGAGGGAAAGTGATTAAAAACATAATTGCGACGACTGGTGCGGAAGTAGATGTAGAAGACGATGGATTTGTCACTATTACGGGAACTAATGAGGAGCAGGTAGAGAAGGCACTTGGTATAGTCCAGGGAATCACAAAAGACGTAAATCCAGGCGAAGTTTACGAGGGTGAAGTGAAGCGTATTTTACCATTTGGTGCATTTGTCGAGTTTTTACCAGGTAAAGAAGGAATGGTGCATGTTTCCAAAATGGCACAAGGTTTCGTCAATAGTCCTGAAGATGTAGTTACTATCGGGCAGAAAGTGACCGTTAAAATTATAGAAATTGATGATCAAGGTAGAATTAATCTGACCATGATTCTCGATGATAGCGGAACCGGTTCAGAACGGGAAGAATCTCGTGAACCTCGCTCTTCTTATGGTAATCGAGGCGGAGGTCGTGGAGGATATGGAGATCGGCCACGCGGTGGGCGATCTTTTGGTGGTAGTCGCGGTGCCGGGCCACGAAGTTTTGGTCGCGATCAAGGAGGATTCCGTGAAGAGAGAAGAGA
Organism: uncultured Gammaproteobacteria bacterium; assembly: GCA_964576705.1. Taxonomy (GTDB): domain Bacteria; phylum Patescibacteriota; class Microgenomatia; order Levybacterales; family UBA12049; genus CAYMDS01. The sequence continues at coordinate 9,092 of CAZNVI010000022.1, forward strand.
TGACACCAGGTCTACGCATCCTTTATCACGACAGTTTCAGCGGGAACGCGCACAGACACAAATACCCCGAAGAAGAACTACCCGCAAGGCCCACTATTAGCTGAAAAGTATCAAAGGTATCAAAAGTACCACATGTGTCACGAGTTATTTTAGCAATCAGTTTTCAGTTGTCTGTATTTAGCTACCAGTTTGTCTATTGTCGGGCTATAGGTTTATAGACTGACAAGTTGATATCTGATAATCGACCACCATTATTCCTATTATTCCCGTGATACTTGTGATACTTGTGATACCCGTGCTACTCTTATAGTATGGATGCATTAGCCAAAGCCGCAGCAGAAGATAAAAGTTTATCTGACAATGGAGCAGTAAATACTGATACTACATTTAATGATTCACAAGATAATTCAAATGATCAGGTTCATAAGCTTCAATTAAAAATTGAGAATACCATAATGCCCTCAGACCTTAAGCAAATGTTAATGGATCGAGTGGCGCGATTAGAATTAATAAAGAAGGGTTCAGGATTCATGAGCCCTACTTATATTACAGAATATGAAAGTATATCTACATATATAAACTGGACCACTGCGCTTCCTTGGGAGAAAGAGTCAGAAGATATTTTGGATCTTGTGAAAGCTAAACAAATTCTTGATAAAAATCATTTCGGTATTGAAAACATAAAAAACGCGATACTTGAGTATTTGGCTACGATTATTCTAAATAAAAAAAGAAAAGAGGGACACACCATGGCTCATGCGCCTGTGCTTTTTTTAGTGGGGCTTGCTGGTACCGGAAAAACTACACTGGCAGTTTCAGTAGCTGAAGCTTTAGGTCGTCAGTTTGCGCGTATACCATTTGGCGGCATGAGTGACTCCAGGGTCATAAGAGGGCAGTCACGTGCATTTGCTGATGCCGAACCTGGTGCCATTATTAAAAGTTTAATTAAGGCAGGTACTAAAAACCCTGTTATTTTACTTGATGAACTTGACCGGGTTACAGAATCAGCTAGAGGTGACATTATGGGAACATTACTTGAGCTATTAGATCCGGGACAAAATAAAGCGTTTGTAGACCACTATGTTGATTATCCTGTAAATTTATCTAACGTACTTTTTATATCTACCGGTAACAATACCACTAATATTTCAACTGCTGTACTTGACCGTATGCAAATACTACCCATGCCATCATATTCTGATGAAGAAAAAATTGCTATTGCGCGTGGATATTTGTTTTCAAGAATAAGGGATGAAATCGGGTTATCTGAGGGTGAATTGACGATCGATGAGAATCTTTGGCCGCAGATTATCCGTCCGCTCGGATATGATTCAGGTATCAGAAGTTTGGATAGAATAGTTTCCGGAATCTGCAGAAAAGCTGCGAGAGTAATCGTTGAAGGGGGAGCGACCTCAGTTCATTTAACAGGAGAAAATCTTAAACAGTTCTTACCGACTTGGTAATTCTGTGGTACAATACCATCTAATGGGCCAGGAAAATTTACCAACCTCTTTATCTCCAAAGCAGGATCACATTTCATTTATTCCACTCGGCGGTATAGAAGATGTAACCAGAAATCTTTACGTTTATGAATACAAAGATGAAATATTGTTAGTAGATTGTGGTATCGGATTTGCTGACGAAACGATGTTGGGAGTGGATCTTATGCTTCCTGATATCACATATCTATTACAATCAAGTAAAAAGATTGTAGGGTTACTTTTGTCGCATGGACATGAAGATCATATCGGAGCAGTGCCATTTCTGATTCCGGAACTATATAAAAAAAAGGGTACATTCCCTATTTACGCCTCAAGATTAACCGCTGCATTGACGAATGAGAAATTAAAGGAATTCGGAATTTCTTCTAGTGTAAAAACAGTAAACATCGATGAAGAAAATATAGTTAAACTGGGTAATTTCACTGCTTCATTTATTCGCATTACCCATTCAGTTCCTGACTCTTCCCATATTTTTATAACAACTCCTGTAGGTAATTTTTATCATGGAGCAGATTTTAAATTTGATTTTACACCCTTTGATATGAAGCCTTCAGATCTACAGTCAATTGCAAAAACATCCAAAAAAGGTGTTTTGGCTTTGATGTCTGATTGTTTAGGGTCGGAGCGTGAAGGGTTTTCGCATTCTGAAGATAAATTATCAGATAACATTTCACAAGCAATGGAGGATTGTAAAGGTAAGTTTTTCATAACGACCTATTCTTCCAATATCTCACGGATAAATCAAACAATTGCAGCAGCTGAAAAGCATGGAAGAAAAATGTGTTTTGTGGGACGGTCTCTAATTAAAGTGAAAGATTTAGGTAAACGTCTGGAGTTGTTAAATATGAAAGCTGATACAGAGGTAAAAATTGAGGAATTGAAAAATTTCAGTGACGATAAAATCGTATTGATGGTGGCGGGGAGTCAAGGGCAGCAAAACTCGGCTTTAACACGCATTGCAGAGAATGAACATAAGAGTATCAGAATTTTACCGGATGATATGGTAGTATTTTCTTCAGATACAATCCCAGGAAATGAAATATCTGTGAATTCGCTTATAGATACTATTGCTAAAAGAGGTGCGAAAGTAATTTATTCAGACTTAACGAGCGATTATCATGTATCAGGACACGGATACTCAAAAGATTTAATGCTACTTATTTCACTTACTAAACCACGATTTGCAGTACCTATAAGCGGTACCTATAGACACATGATTGCCTACAGATCAAATGCTTTAAAGATGCAATATAAAAAATCCCAAGTTCCTTTAATCGAAAACGGTCAGGAATTAATATTCACAGAAGAAGGAGTGTCCAAGGGGCGTAGGATTCCGATTAAAAATGTATATGTTGATCAAGTTTCAGGTGAGGAAGTAGAAAGTTTCATATTAAGAGACAGGGAAAAACTCGCTCATGACGGGATAATTGTTATCATGGCTGAGGTCAGTACTTCAGACGGACAGTTGGGGGATGATTTCGGGCTTGTAACGAAAGGTTTTGCGGGAGTAGATATTCCTTCGCTTGAAAAAGGTCTGAAAAAAGTGATTAAAGAAAAGCTAAGTACGAAAAAGGAAAGAGTAGGTAATTGGGTACATATGAGACGATTTATAGAAGGATTAGCTACTCGTTATATAGACCGTAAGCTTCAAAGAAAACCTCTGGTTATGTCTGTGATTATCGAAGTTTAAGATAGAATTTTATTCTACTTCTTTGATCGGATTACCATTTTCATCAAGCCATAGTCGCGGGTCATCTTCACTAATTGGCAGTCGGATAGGTTTATTTTTTTTATCCAATGATCGTACGGATGTGGGTTTAATCGGTGTGGGAGCTATAATATTTGTATTTTCAGAACCTGTATTATTATAAATCAAAAAAAATATCGCACACAGGATCACTATAAATACTACTGCTATAACTAACAATATTTTACGTGTAAAAATAGATTTAAACATATAAAATTTATAACACACTTATGATTACGGCGCTAACGTATTGGTGGGACCAGCTTGGATTGCACAATAACTCACCCATATTCTCGTAAAATGTGTCCCCCGGGATGAGTCATTGCCGGTAAAGTTTTTTACAAATTTTAATTTGCTTGTATCTGAACCAAGATTAATTTCTCGCCACTCATGTTGGGGTCTTACAGCATCCAGCCGGGATAGTAAGGGCGCATTGCCTGTTAGTATAGGACATGTATACCAGTCGCCGCCACTATTCCTAAATACTCTTTCTAAATTAGTGGTACCCGAACCGATGCCGGGAAAATCATAGTTTACTATTCGACCGTCAGCAAAAGGCGTGTAGTTAAGAGGTGTTCTCCATTCGCCTACATCGATACAATTTATTGAGGCTAGTTCGCTATCTGTTCCTGCCGAATTTACAGAGCTTATGTCAACAGTGCTCGTTTCATTGCTTTGGTGATTAGGTCCGGCTGGACGATTCGCGCTTTCATCAGGAAATATCACCGGTCCACGCTCATTCGGTATACCATGCCAACCCCAGTCAGCACCTACTTTTATAGGTTTAGTTATATCGATATTTGGAAATGCGGAGTCTGCGCCGGAAATTTCAAATTCTTGAATGATTTCATTATTACCTCTGCCTAAATTTGTTGTATATGGTAAAAGAGTGTTGACATATGTGCATGATAATAAAGGCGGGGT
>CAZNVI010000022.1:13364-17406 GCA_964576705.1 uncultured Gammaproteobacteria bacterium
TTTTTGTGCTCTTTGTTCGCTAACCCATTGTCCTTTTCCTTCAAAAAACTTTACGAAGATATATGCATGATTATCGTCTCTTGTCGGATTCATGCAGAATTGAAAGTTCGCCTGTTGGAATCCGTTTACAGGATTAATATTTTCAAGCTTTAAATCATATGAAGGCGCCAGAGTTTGGTTTACACTGCAAGCATGGCTCATATTCCCGGTAGGATTTACAGGAGCCGGAGTAGGAGTTAGAGTAGCGCCTGGTGGGGGTGTATTAGTGGGGTCAGTGGGAGGGCCACCGGTTCCGCATTTAATTTGATATTCCATAGCTCCTAGTGTCCATCCTGTATGATCAGGAAGGGTTTCTCCGGGACCATCTACTAAACCGTCAGAATTTCTGTCACACCAACCATCAGGACCATCGTTGGCTTCAAGGCATGTGTTTCGGGTACTTGGATAACCATGACAGAAATTATCATCAGATGTATCATCCGGAGTTCCGCCAGTAAACGGCGCTGCCCCACAAGAACAAGCAGTGGCTGACGGCGGTGGTGTAGTGGGTGTCGCTGTTGCGCCGGGAGGTGGCGTTGCTGTTGAACCGGGAGGTGGCGGTGCACTCGTGTTAGTTGGAGTAGTCGTATCCTGAACGCATCGTCCAGCATACGGGTTTTGTCTGTCGCCGTTAAAACCTGGTTTTGCTTCACATTTAAAGTACCATCTGCAAGAATATTGATTCGGATTGGTGCTATATCGGGAGGATCCAAAACATATATCTATTGCGTTTTGAGCAGTACAAGTAACAGTATTTATACTTGAGTTAGGATTATCAACGCAGTTTCCCCCGACGCTTCTGCATGCTGGATCAGAACTGCAAGCTAGATTCTTGTCAACTATAGTTTGCTCTGACCAGCTAAGCGTATTAGCGTTAGAAGTGAGATCTGCGCATTTTTCAGGTATCCATTTGCAACCGTCAATCAATTGGCAAGAGTTTATATTGCCTACCGCACCGCACATAGCTGCTTTAGTATTTGTATTCGTTCTCTGGCGGGATAAGCTAAGGGTGAGCGAAATAGTGAAAATACTCACGAGAAAAAACACAACAGAAATCATTACCAGTGCTTTATTGGTGCGGAATTTATTTAATAAATTTTTCACTGTTTCAGGTATATATTCAATCTAAATTATACAGTAAAGCTTGTCAAGCTTGCAGCCTCTATTATTCGAGCAAAAAGAAAATTAAAATTTGCAGCTATGATTACTCTCTATAGCTTGAGGAATAGATATGATTCATAGATTATCCATACTTGACTTGAAGCGTTAAGAAATCTATCGTAGACTATATACAATGCGATTATTAAAAGTGATTAAGAAAAAATATCATGGCATGGATAGGGGTGTCGCGAATCTTGAACTCCTTATGGTTTTAGCCATAATAGGACTCTTTAGCTTAGTTTTAGTATTTGGATTTAATAACTTTCCTTCCACGGACAATCAGTTGCCGCCGGGTTATTCCTGCTGCGATTCTGGTAACGGGGAATTATGTACGCCAAATTTAGATAAAAAGTTAAATATTAAAGTAAATAATATTGATACAGAATATCACTTATTAAAAACCGGAATTAAGTTTATAGAAGGTAGTATTCACTTAGAACCTCTTGGAATTTCGAATGTGATTACCAGCTTACCGTCAGGACATGTTGTATATATAAACAATGTAAGCGGAAAGACGCCTCAGCAAGACATGTATGTGAGAGCAGGAGGGCTTTGTGCGATTCATGGAGAAAGACAAGATCCCATGGATATAATTTTCGCCAGAAATCTTTCGGAAGGATGCCAAGCGATACCGAATGAAGAGATAGTATATGTATGTACCAAAGGATGCGATGTTAATACTCAAGTTGAGCTGGATTGGGAATTCGATGCATACTTTCGAGCAAATGATATAGAAACTCCGGGGATACCTGAGGCTATTAAAAGCTGCGAAGGACCTACTGGTGCAGAAATAACATACGGAGCACAAAGGCTCATAAACTTACCAAGTCCATCCGGCGCAAAACAAGACTTACAACTTGAAACTTTCTATGCCGAAAGTGCTAATATCATAGCGAACTGGTTTTCTCCGTATTGCAAGCCTGCCATTTATCTTTATCCTGAAGAAGAATCGTCTATACATGTACGAATTGCACCGTTAGGAAAGATGCTTTTGACGATCCCTGAATATCCTGCGGCAGGGTGGAAAGTAAAAGCGTCACCAAATGGTGATATTTATCATAATAATATCCGCTTTGATTATCTCTTTTATGAAGCATCTATCCCTGATGATAAAATAGTGCTTCCTAAAGAAGGGTTTGTGGTTCCATTTTCGGATTTGAATGATTTCCTCCCAAATTTAGTTAAAAAACTAGGCCTCAACGAAAAAGAAACTAAACAATTCACAGAATATTGGCTGAAAGTACTACCTGAATCGCGATATTATCAGATAAAGATTGTTGAGCAGTTAATACTTGGAGAAATTTCACCTCTTTATATCATTCCAGCACCCAAAACAAGTATTCGCGTTACGCTTCATTTCATGCCTTTACAGAAAAAGATAGATCTTTTTGAGCCAGCTATTGTTACTCCGGAAAGAAAAGGATTCACTGTGGTCGAGTGGGGAGGAATTTTCAAAACTAACCCGCCAGCTAACGGAGAGAAATATAATTTCTCTTGCTTCATGTAGTTTTAGTTTAAATAATTTTACTTTATGATTATGACTAAGAAATCGAAGTGCAGAAAAATGGGGACGGGGCCCTCAAAAAAATTTAGATCTAATTTAAGACGAGGAAGAGTAGGCTTTGGTGTTATTGCCGTACTCACAGTAGTAGGTGTTATAAGTGTGGGCTTGGTTTTCGGTTTGAGACAGCTTTCTCCATATACCTCGTCAGAACTGGCTAACTATTTATGTTGTGATACAGGGGATGGTGATATGTGTAAGCCTCGATTTGAAAAAACCATACAGGTGAGGTTCGCCAATAAATCTAACACCATGGTTGAATATGCGTTGTTAAAGAGCAATGTTAAGTTTTCAAAAGACTTTTTTCATATTGATCCACTCCCGTCAGCAGATGTATTAGGATTAGAGCCGAATCAATTCGTGTATCAGAATGGTGCGAGCGAAAATGAAATCGCTCAAAGACTTTATATCAGCGGGGATGTTCCGGAAAAAACATGTGATTATTTCCATGTGCCCAAAGTGCATCCGATGGATACTATCCACGCAAATCTATACGACCTTGATGATGAAACAAATGAAATTTGTGAAGCGATTCCTGATGATGAATTGGTATACGTTTGTACGAAAGGATGCGAAGAAAATCAGCAGGTCGGGGATAGCGGTATATTTAGTGTGTATTTCCGAAGTAGTGACTATCCCTCTCCCGGAATTCCACGGACAGTTAAAAATTGCGTGAAGCCTTCAGAATCTCAAAGTATTGGTAGCGGACAAAAGATTATTGGTCTTCCAAGTCCTTCACAGCAACCTAATCTACAACTAGAAACTTTTTATGTAAAGCAGGATGCAGTGGTGGGAAATTGGGTGGCACCATACTGTAAGCCAGCTATTTATCTTTATCCTGAGACAGTTCTTCCAGTTAACGTAAAAGTAGAGCCAATTGGCCAAATGCTTGTTACAATTCCGCAATATCCTAAAGAGGGCTGGAATGTAGTAGCTTACCCATCAGGTGATATTTATCATAATAATATCCGCTTTGATTATCTCTTTTATGAAGCATCTATTCCCGATGAGGAAGTGACTCTCCCCACTGAAGGCTTTGTCATTGAATACGATTCTCTTGATACTTTTATCCCTGATTTAGTAACAAAACTCGGTTTAAACAAGAAAGAAACAAAACAGTTTTCAGAGTACTGGCTAAGTGTTTTACCTAACTCCCCCTTTTACCAGATAAAGATTGTGGAACAATCAACCCTTGGGACGATCTCGCCTTTATATCTTATTCCTTCTCCTGAAACAACCATCAGAGTAACACTTCATTTTACACCCTTGGAAAAAAAGCTA
>CAZNVI010000023.1:0-17326 GCA_964576705.1 uncultured Gammaproteobacteria bacterium
GGACCAAATTATCATAAATGATCTTATTAGATCATTAAAAAGATTTTTCAATTTATCCATAATCTCCTTTCTTAATCTTACTAAAGTTTGCTACAGGCATCATTCGTGACCGTTTGGTATGACTTATAGGGTCACACGTTTATATGTATTTGAATTCCACTTGCTAAAAGCAGAGAGCGCTAGTTTTCGATTATTTGACGCGCCTCGCCATAGGCGGGTACCTCGCATCGGAAAGATGCTCTCCTGCAGCCTACCTTATATAGATTAAATTTTTTTAACATGCGAAGATTACGACAGATGAGTCGTATCTATGTATACCTTCATAGCGAAAGCAAAGGCTAAAAACATAACTGCGTTTTCCATAACTTATCACATGATAAGCTGAAGCTGTAAGATATAGACTAGAATTTTGTAAGGGAACGGAAAGACCCTGAGGTTGACCAAGCATACACAGACTGTTATAATCATCAAACGCGCGGGGTAGTGTAGGGTGCACAAGGGGCTCATAATCCCTTAGGTTGGGTTCGACTCCCTACTCCGCAACACTTCAGCTTCGAATCATCCCTCAAGGGATGATTCTTCGTTCAGTGCAAGCATTTCTTCATAAAGCTGAAGTGCTCTGAGCGATAGCGAAAGAAGTGAGATAGAGTCGAAGAGCAGTGTTTATATGTGGTTTGTATACATTCTTCTTTGCTCCGACAACAGCTTCTACACCGGCTTCACTAATAACCTTGAAACCCGATTCAACAATCATAAAAATGGCAAAGGTGGACGATATACTAGTTCACATATTCCGCTAAAGATAATCTACAGTGAACAATTTGATACAAAATCTGAAGCTTTAAAGAGAGAAGCTCAGATTAAAGGCTGGAGTCGATCTAAAAAGATTAGAATCCTCAGGCTCAAAATATAGTCTTTAAAGACCGTCCTATTATCTCAGAGGAGATTAATAACTAAACAAAACCATGAAAAACCCCCGGGACAGGGGGCTTTCCTCCTGCCGCCGGGGGGCGGCTGCACTCAATCTCTATGAACCCGATTCCTCGGGCCTGTCGGGCCGAAACCCGATCTTCTTTGGCTTCGCCGGTATACCCAACCGAAACCAAAAACTAAAAAGATCAACAACAAAAGCAACAGTATTAATATAAGGCCCAAAAGCTCCAAAATCATCCTTATTCTCCTCCTATCTTTCCTACCCGGCCTGAGTAGGATTTTTTGTAAACAGCCTTTTGAATAGAATCATTTCTACCCAAAATGCTGTCTACAACAGAAAAAAATTAAGTTTTAAAGTGCAGCTGAATTTGGCTTCCAGGTAATCGGGCAAGCAAATCATGCCAGACACCTTCAAAAGTAATGTGATCCTATCATTTTTATGTATAAAAGTCAATATTATAGGCTCATGTGTTATGCTCGAAACCATTCTCTCTCAAGACTACCGGGCTTCTGTAAATATAACTTTTTACATGTTGTATAATAAGTGCAATGCCTAAAACTGAAGCTCTACTCACGCTCTCTGAACTTGCCAAAAGGATTAAATCTGCAAGGCTAAAGACACGTCTTTCTCAATCCAACTTGGCCGTTCAAATAGGTGTTTCTGATAAATCAATATCTGCTTATGAACAAGGACGAAGTACGCCTCCTTTCGAGAAGCTTAAGAAGATCGCCTCAGTCACGAATCACCCGCTCGGCTATTTCACGGATGACGATAACGAAAACGGGATGATTATAAGCAAGCTTACATCTATTGAAAATGAGTTAATTGAGGTGAGAAAACTACTGAGGACTAGAAGTAATGCGCTAGAAGAATAGCTCCCACCATAGTTCCCAATTAGCCTTATGCTCCTTTGTAACTTTGTCTCCCAAGGTATTTTTTACTATAAGATCATCCGGAATTATCACTATCTGCTCTCCGGGTTTGGTTAGGTAAAGCTTATCTCTGGCTTGTTGCTCGATAAAAGACGGCCTGCCCACGGCCGCCATCTGCTCTTTCAGAGATTGATTTTCCCGCTTAGATATAAACACCTCTTCTCGGGCGTTTATCAATAATTCCCGCTTTTGCCAAAGGCTGAATATGGAATGAATAAGATTTTGGATTACGAAAAGAAAAAACACCAAAGTTACTACGAGTAAGATCTTTTTCATAATACTATAGATTATTAATTATCTTATCACGAAATTGTTAAGTTAACACGTGCTATTGACTGGTAAATAGGCACAATACTGTATTGACTATTGAATATAGACCTGATATTATGGGACTTTAGAAGATGAACCAAGTAAAAGTTAAAGACGCACATCAGCAATTTGTTGATTTTCTCAAGAGCAAGAAGCATTCTAATGCCACGGTTTTGGCGTACGGTAAAGACGTAGACCAATTAACATCTTTCCTTGAAGAATTGGATAAAAAACATATCCACGAAGTTACTAAAGACGACATTCAGGCATTTTTGGCCAAGATGAATGATAAGGGCTATACACCTAAGTCTTTATCCAGAAAGCTTAACTCCACACGGACTTTTTACCGCTTTCTCAAGATTAATGAGGTCATTACAGACGACCCTTCTCTCCTCGTGTCCCATCCGCAGTTCGAATTAGCAGCTCCCAGAATCCTAAAACCGACAGAATATAGGGCGTTAAGAGACGCAGCCAGAAATGATCCCAGAATGTTCGCAATTATTGAGATTCTACTTCAAACCGGGATTAGGATCGGCGAACTTGCTGCGCTTCGCTTGGCTGATGTATTAGGCGATAAGCTTAATATCAAGCCTTATGAGAAACACCCACAGCGCACAGTACCCCTTAATAAATCACCTAAAGAAGCTCTTAATAAGTATCTTCAGGTTAGGCCAAAAGTAGAAGACAATCATGTATTTGTCACAAAATCCGGTAAACCTTTCCTGGTTCGTAATATCAGAACTGCAATTGAGAGATACTTCAGGCTGGCAGAAATCGAAAATGCTAAAGTAAATGATCTTCGTCATACATTTGTCGCACATCACATTAAACACGGAGTGTCTTTAGTTCTACTCTCAAAACTGTTAGGACATAAGAGGATTTCGACAACCGAAAGGTATCTGGAATTCGTAAAAGAACGCGGGAAAGACACTAATAGCCTCACGGAGTTATAGCATTAAGCAGATTTCTTCCAAAAATATAACAATTAGCATCGTTTTAGTTAAACTGCGGAATCAGTTTTTATGCAATACATAACCTACCCTCTTGTGATTTTCTATAGAATAACCATTCTCAATAAACCAAGGATGCTTTTTGAGGCGATATATTAAAGAATTTAATGCCCAATCAGATACCTCCTGAGGGTCTTCAGGCCAAAGAGTATTAATTATATCCTCCTTAGGGACAGTTAGGTCGATTTTACGGCGTAATAATCTAAATAAGTGATGTTCCTTGGCCCGTAACTTGAGAGGTAAAAAAGACACGATGAGCCTTTGGAGTAGCGGACTAAACAAAGCAAATCCCATGCTTGTTTGGATCACCATGCCAATATTCAATAAATATGGGTCGATACCCTTAATTTCTCCTCCAGCTACAATTTCTTGTATTTGCTTCTTTTGCGAATAGCTCAAATAATCGTAAAGCTCCTTAAGCCTAGCACGGATCATCCTATCCATTAGAGGGTCATCGAACCTCTCCGTATTCACCAAGAACTGGAAGAGCTGGTGATGACCACCGGAAAGCAGTATGGGTTTCTTAATTAATGGTGATAATTTTACGGATGGATTATTAAGAGAATAGGCGCTAATTAGATCGGTTTTATTAAATGGCTTGACAAAGATATTCCGGGAAAACATATACAGGTATGGTCCTATGATAGTCTGAGGTAACAGGTCAAATATAGGTTTACTTGCAGAGAATACCATCACGATCCTTTCCTTATCTAGTTCTCGAAGTGCGTAGAGGATCCCGACAAGTTCCTGATTCAAAATCTTTATGATTTGATCAAAACGGTTGAAAACCAGAATAACTCTTCGATATTTTTGAGTGAGCGTAAGCAAACTTTCTTTAGCTTGTTGGACAAGCTCAAGCTCATTTTTATTTGGCTTTAAACCTAGTTGACTCACTAGTAGTGTTAAGAAAGCCAATTTACTAATTTCAGACATGGAGTAAATATCTATGTGAACAAAGTAGTAACCTCGTTCCTTGAATGGATTTGTAGCTAAAAACCGTAAAAAAAATGATAAACCGACTGTAGGCATCCCTATCGCAGTAAAAGTAGTAGAGGTTTCAATAAATTCTTTAGCCAGCCTCGTTTCTATGTGACAAAAATTGCTTGGTAAATTTTCTTCTTTAAATTTTCTCATAAATCGAGCGTTAAATCGTCATTATTTTAACATAATTATATCAAGCATGCCAAACAATCCCCCACTATGATATGCCAATGCTAGAAACACGCCTCTCCGCGTTTGATTTTGACACAGATCGCGACAGACAATTGGCCACCGACATTAATGATGAGGAACTTGATGTATTGTTAAGACACTCAAGCGGAATTTATTCTCAGGAGCACTTTGAAGACATATTTTCACCTCTACCATATAAATATGGTATTCCAGCCGGATATTCACTTGGCCTCGATAATTTTACAAGGGATGATGGCAGTAGGCCATACTATATAAAATCACACAAGCTTGGTCTCACAACATGGAAAGATGGCTACAGATACCATCAGCTAGATTGGACCCGCACGCCTGCCGATAGTCTTAAGGACTTAATCTATCGATATTTAAATATCATAACTACGGAACAAAAACCAATTGCCTTTTTCGTACCCCCGAATTTAAGAACCCATCCGGATTCAAAGATAACCCGTTGGGAGATGGAATGGTGCTTAACCAATGAAAAGAATATCAATCAAGTTTATTTTGTATTTGGCTTATATAATGACTAATTTAGAATTACAATTTCACACCAAAGAGAGTGTCCAAACGCCTCCAAAAACAGAGCTACAAACAAGTATTGAAATAGATCCCGAAATAACGCTCTTAAAAGCTATCAGCACTGAAGTGCGCCTGGGTGCTTTTGAGACTATAAAAGAAGCGAACGATGGCCATCTCGGTTCGTGTTCTTCGTCTGCAGAGCTAATGACCGCTCTTTACTTTGGTGGAATCTTAAATTACGATGCTTTAAATCCAGACCACCCCGACCGGGACCGTGTAATAATTAGAGGACATGTGGGACCGTTACGATATAAAATTTTCTCGATACTAGGATGGATTGACGAAAGTGAATTATCTACGTATCGTAAGCTAGGCTCACGGCTTCAGGGACATGAGTCTATGAATGAAATGCCGGGTGTTGATATAACCCCAAGCGGATCATTAGGTATGGTTTTATCGTATGGCGTAGGCGCTGCGACCGCAGCTAGAACAAGAGGAAAAGATTTTAAAACTTTTGTTTTTTTGGGTGATGGCGAGGAACAGGAAGGAAATGTGAGCGAAGCTGCAAGGCATGCAGCTAATAGTAAGCTAGGCAATCTGATAGGGATTATTGATAGAAACTTAGGTCAACTGGGCACAAGAAACGATAAGGTCGATGGCGCAACTGACCTTCGCGCTGTATGGACAGGATACGGCTGGGATGTTATAGATATCGAAAACGGCAATGATATCGAGGAAGTAATGGAGAAATTAAGTACTGCCCGGATAAATATCTCTGAGAAACCTACGCTTGTAATTGCCAATACAATAAAGGGGCACCAAATACCTGGGGCAAAAGAAGATTTTTGCGGATACCACACTCTTCATACATGTCCGCCCGAACATTTGGAATCTGCTATACAAGACCAGAATGCCAGATTAGAACAACTAGGTTATATATCTGGAGAAATTAAAAGTAAAGCTCGTCAAAGAGCAATAGATAACACACGCTTAACTGAAGCTCATTACGAACTACCTTGTGCTAAAAGGATTGAGATACATCTCCCAACTAAACATACAGATCATCTTGTGCACGCGCTGACTAACTATTCTAAAGAATTAGCGGATCTTATTAATAATGACCCGACACTACAGATGTACGCCTTAACTGCCGATCTTATCAAAGAGCCGCAAATCCCTAATCATGGCTTTATAGATCCCGCAGTATTTATAAATGTAGGTATACGCGAACAACATATGTTAGCGATGGCGCATGGTATTTCTGTCACAGATCCTAACGCTAGAATAATCATAAAGGCAAGAGATGCATTTTTATATCGTGCAGCCGATCAGCTGAACGCCATTGCTCAGGGGGGATCGAAAATGGTAATCGTTACTGACGATGCCGGATTAAGCGGTGCCAGAAATGGATCTTCCCACCAATCCAGCGGACAACCCGGAGCACTGATATCTATGCCCGGCATGGATTTCAGAGAACCGGCAGACGTACGAGATTTGTATAATGTCTTGAATGAATCTTTTACTGATTACAACCATCCGACTTATGTAAGGATTCATTTCAGAACTACCCCGCTATTACCAAGAGATCGACAATATTACAATTCGACAACTTACTATCCTTTTGGAGAAAGATGTGATGAAGCAAATCTAACGCTGGTTAGCAGCGGACTAACAGGACAAAGCATCCTTGATGCCCAAAGACTACTTGAGGATATAGGAATACGAGCTAATTTGGTCAATGTAATTAATCCAAACGCTCTTGATGAAGGGTTTGTTAAGCTACTCACGAGAGATCGTCCTGTTGTAACAATATATAATGGAAACGAATCCATTCTTCGTAATTCAGTTGCTGCGGCAGTATTAGAAAACAATTATCCCGAAAGACCATCTCGCATAGCAGGACATGGATTTTCAATAGGAACTACAGGGGGATTAAACGACTTACTTAACCATTTCAAGCTGGATGGACCTGGTGTTGTCAGTATAATCAAAAATAGGAATTTAGTGGGACCGGATGGGATCGAACCATCGACATCTACTTTATAAGAGTAGCGCTCTACCACTGAGCTACGATCCCCTGCTTTGGCAGGCGGGTAAGAGTAGTACCTACCACTGAGCTACACACGCGTTCCCGAAAAGTATACCACACAAGGAAATGAAGAAAAAGCTATAAAGTATTCTTACAATTTCGCTCTCTGGGCGATTTCAGCTTCAATTACATTTACATCTTTTCCATATTTCAATCTTGATAACTCCCTTACCAACTCTGCTACCCGAGGATTTTCTAAGGATTTTTCTTTCTCTATGTCCTTCGTCGTATCCAGAGAGAAAGGCGGTGTAGGCTCTCCATCAACTAATGTTCCAATATACGCGTTGAATCTATCAATATTTATAAGATCTGCTTCGTTAAATGTGGGTTGAAATTCATGTTGCATATAATTCGCATCTGTTACACCGATCCTGAATGATACCTTGGTGCCTACATTTCCGAAAATCGCGTTTTTGACTTCTTCTTCCATCTGTCCTATGAACTGATTTGCAACTATGAGAGAAAGTCTATACTTTCTAGCTTCAGAAAGGATTTGGGCAAAATCAGGGGTTGCAAAATTTTGGAATTCGTCGACATATAAAAAGAAGTCTTGGCGATCTTTCATAGGAATATCTTGACGAGACATCGCGGCAATCAATATCTTAGGTACTAAAACTAATCCTAAAAAGCTTGCGTTTTCTTCGCCAATTTTCCCTTTTGATAAATTAACCATCAGTATCTTTTTCTCATCCATAACTTTACGGAAGTTAAAGGCACTGAAGGATTGTCCGATAATATTTCTGATCATTTTATTGGTAACGAAACGTCCGAATTTGGATACTATATAATCAAGTGTTTCTGACTTATGGAAATCCGATGTTTGGGCTATTTGATCAGTCCAATATCTTCGAATAATCGGATCCTGCACCTTAGGTAGTAGTTCCTGTACATAATTCGAATCTGTGAGAACACGGACAACTTCAATCAAAGTCGCACCCGGCTCATACATGACAGTAAGCATAGCATTTCGAATGGCATGCTCGAAACGCGGTCCTATGATACCGGTTTTATTCGGATCAAAGAGTTTATACATAAGACCAATAATCGAGTTTACTACAAAATGTTTTTGCTCTTCTGAAGCTGACTCAAGCATGTTAAAACCCATGGGACGAGTAAGATCAGATGGATCAAAAAGGATCACATCTTCAGAACGTTCAGGCGGCATCATCAACAAACAGTCCTCGACGAGGTCTCCGTGTGGATCAACCACGGCTAAACCTTCTCCATTCTTTATATCCTGCATAATCATTTGTTTAAGAAATTCTGATTTTCCAGTACCGGTTTTCCCTATGATATACATATGCCGGCGTCTATCCTCCCGCCCAATAAATACGGGCTTGCTGATACCACGAAAGACGCTTTTGCCTATAAATAATCCTTCTGTAGGGATATTCGCTGGTGCTGGAGCGCGTTTGGAGTTAACCCAGTGAATTCCTGGAGTAGTTACAGACTTATTCGGAAAGTGAAAAATTGTGGCAAGCTCCTCGCTGGATAAAACAGAACCCTTCTTCCAGAATGGAAAAAACCGATATATAAAGTCTGTAATAAATGACCCTTTAAACATCACGAACTTAGCTTTCGTGATTAAATTTGAACTTGCATACTGACTAAACGTATTGATTATATTATTTAGATGCAAATCAGCAGATTCCTTGGATCCGGAAGACACCACGACCCTGATTACGGTTTCAAAGCCGGGCTTACTTAATTTATTTTCAATCGCTTCAATTTCTTTCACATTTGAGCTATATTTTGCGGTTTCTGGATTAGCTTCACTTTTTTTGGTTCTAGAGAGATATGCTTTCCCCTCTTTCTTCCATTTATTATCAGCAGGACGGATCAGAATCTGAATTGCTGCCCCTTCCCCTTCATTCATCTTGGCAAGTGTAGATGTAAAAGATGACATGGAATCTACAGCCAATTCCTTAAATACCTTAAGAGGCATATAGTTACCATGCTTCAGTCCTAGACTTGTAAACGCGACTTTTCCTTCATTTGAAAAAATATTATATTCATTACCTATGATAAACTCTGTTTTTTGCTTAGCAGCTTCTTCAGTAAGAGCGACTATTTGAGCATCGGGATAAGCTCCGTTAATTTGCTTCTCCACGAAATCTTTCACTTTATTTGGCGTGTTAACATAAAACCGTATATCACCTGGCAGACCTACTATCTCAAAAGAAATTGCAGCTCCTGCTTTAAAAAATGTACTTTTACTGATAGCAGCAAAACTTGAAAATAGCTGCTCAGCTGCATCGATTTTTATTTCATTATCTCTTGAAACAGAAACTTGAAGAAGTGTACTGTCTAATGAATCAGATTCCCTTTTCCTATTTCGAAACCAAAGAATAAGGACGTAAACTATTCCCAGTATTAACAGAATTCCTAAAGCAAGGAGAAATAATATTAAAAATAATTTTATTAATATACTACTGATGTTATTTTCCGGACTTGCAAGATTCATAATAAGCTATTTCGGATTAAATGCTTTATGCATTTTCTTTAGTTGTTCGAGAATCTGCGTTGATAACCACCGGGCTGAATCAAAAACAGGATGTGTTTTTATATTCTTTCTTGCTTCTTCTTCTGTCATAGGAAGTTGAATAGACCCGGATGGCGCAGTCGGTACCGGAACTGCAGTTTTTACAGCTGTAACTCCGACATTTTTTAATTCTGGTTTTATTTGGATCTGATCTTTATTAGGTACAGCTTCAACTCCTGCTTCTTTAACTTCAGGAGAAATCACTGGCTCGACTTCTGTAGGCATCACTACCTCTGAGTTAATCGATTGACTGGAAGATCCCTGTTCCCGAGAACCTCCCACAGGCTGTACGCCAGCAGGCGGAGTAGGTACGTCAGTTTGTTGAACAGGAGGAGTCGACGGCACAGGAATTGTATTATCTTGCGGATTTTGGGTTGGGCTAGGGTTTTGATCCATACTTACATCTTACCATGCAGTTAAATAATAGACAATTTCAACAATGTAAAATCAGGATCGCTTAGAATAGAATCAGCAGTTAAAAATAAAACCGCACCTGCACTTGGGTGTTTTAACTATCCTACTGGTTTCGTCCTCGTAAAATTTGCCGCATCCTTTTTTACCTTCTACATCCCTCAAATTTATTGGGCAATGATAGTGGTTATCACTCGCGCTCCTTTCACATTCTTTACATTTACTATTAGCGTTCTCAAAACCCACTATACCTAAACGCGGCGATATAGAATTAACCATCATAGGCATTCCTCCACCTGCACACCCCGGCCTGCTCGCAAGTTCATCAAGTATCATTCCAAAACTTAAGGGATTCAAAGGTAAAGCTCTATAAATCTTACCTGGCTCCATATCTGTAATATTTCCTTCATGTTTTGCCATCATGTCCTCTGATAATAATAATTTCGATATTCTAAGGATAGTAGCAGCGAGTGCTTTTTGTAATTCCCAGTCTGTACGATTTCCAATCATGCAATATTCTTTAAAATCCTCTAACATTTGATTAGTTTTCTCGTTAAATTTATAAAGATTATCTTCTTGCTTTATATCTTCATAAACATTTTGCCATCTTACGTTTTGAAAAGCGTATGCTGATCCTCCTTTTGATCGAATATCCTCAAGAACTCTTACCACATCAGAAACTGATTGCACCCGACTCTCTTCTCCGGGCTTAAAGGTCGCAACCGCTCGCACATAGTCTTCAATAGTTGCAGAGACAGGTAGCATACTACCGGTTAATCGAAAAAGTGCTTCTCTGCACTCCCGTAAATTAAAATCGGTCTTAACTGTAAAATTAGTAACTGTATCTCCATTTTTTTGCATTATAAAAAAATATGAATCAGGATAATTGATCTCATTTCCGTCATCTGTGGTAAGTCCAGACGCTCCCATCGGACTAGTCATAACCGCTATCGAATTATCCGGAGTATTGTCTGAGAGATGAAATGTTTTTATCTTCCCCAATGATTCTTTCACTGAACCGTTACGCTCTTCATCTGACACCATATCCAGCATGTCTTTTCCTCCATACTTAGGATCTATAAGGCGAGTAGGATCATCAGAATCTTTAACATATTTACAAGGATAAACAAGATGTGTTGAAAGGTACTCTAAGGCAAATCCTCTAATATCTTTTTCAGTTTGTGTTACCCATTTCTCGACACTTTCATGTTCTGTATTTTCCAAAAGACCCATTTGGCTATTCATGCTGAATCCGACCTTTCTCTTAAGAAGAAACCAATCCCGAGGAAGACCTGAGGCAAACCATTCATGATCGAAATAATCTATAAATGCTGATAAGCTATCGCCATCTTCAGGAGGGTTTTCTCGTGTTTTATTTCGCATGCTTATTGAGGCTTCCCATAATGGAACGGTATCACCTCTGATTAAAGCTTCTTCGTCTTGTTCATCTAATCTATTATCAACTGGATATTTCTGTACTAAAGTATTGGGCGGATAGAAATTTATTCGTTGTTCAATCGTTGCCATAAAAAAACTCCTCTTGCCGATTAGGCTTTCGAGGAGTTGCAAAGAATATATGCATATTCTATTGCTTCTGTCAGGCACTATACAGCACCTGATCCCCCGATCCGCCAGTTGGCGGAAATCGGGGGGCTCGGAAGACTTTTTATCCCGACTCGCCAGCTCCGATTGAATCGGAGCCAGCTGGCGAAACTCGGGAAGGGAGATCTGGCTTGCCAATATTTAATTGGGTCACAGTTGCGGCACAGCTGGAGATTTACACTCCATTCACCCGTATTCTCAGCGTCAATCTGCGTTTTGATCCGTATTAATTAGCGCTATTTCTTTTTCCAAACAATATCTTTCTTTTTCTCGTCAAAATTGGCATATCTGGCCATCGCATAAAAAAGATCTGAGAGTCTATTTATATACTTCACGATATTTTCATCTATCTTTTCTTGTCTGGATAATTCTACGATTCTTCGCTCAGCCCTTCTTGTCACGGTACGTGCTATGTGAAGATATGACGATGTTTGTGTTCCGCCAGGAAGAATAAACTGGTCTATAGGGGGAAGTACACTTATAAACTCATCTATGATTTCTTCGAATTCTTTAATTCTTTTTTCAAGCCCTACGATAAGCATACCTTGAGGCATGGCCAGACCTGATCCGACATCTAGTAAATCGTGTTGGATCTTTTCTAGTTCTTTTTTAAGTCTTTGCGATTTACCTTTTTTAATATGAGCTATAGCCGCGCCAATTATACTGTTCAATTCATCGACAGTACCATAACTATCTACTCTGATATTAGTTTTTAAAACTCTGGTTCCGTCAAAAAGCGATGTTTTTCCTTTATCACCTGTTCTGGTATATATAGGCATAAAAAAAATCCTTCCGGATTTCCCAAGAAGGATCAAAAAATGGATCCAGTCATGAAATACATCAAAGTTGACTTCATGACCCTGAAGTGAACAAAGCTCTACTTCACGGGCTCGGGAAATTGTCCGCTAATTTCGACTAAATCGGAAAAGATTAACGGATGTAAAGTTTTCTGGATCTAACAGTGGCGGCTCCTCCACCGACTTTCACGGTGATTGCCTTTACATTTTTATATTAATAAATTACTAGTGTTTTTACAACCCCCAAAACACTATGGTTAACAAATGTCTATCGTTAAAGTTCGGAATAATTCGGAGTAGGTACATCTGTAGAAATTCGCATCTAGCATTCACTATATCCACAGCTATAGCACTTTTTGCAGCCTTCTTCGTAAGCGAATGAGCCTGATCCGCATTCTGGACAAATATCAAAAAGATTAGTTGAAGGGTTACTCGATGGCGGAATAGTAAGTTGCTGTACCGGTTGAGGCTCAACATCTGCCAGAAGCGGCGCTTGTGCTGAAGAATGGCCATTGGATAAACCATTACCATTAGCAGCGCCATTAGTTTTTACCTCAACCGGTTCTATGGTTGAAGATACGGGCAGTTTATCTTCAACTCTTCCATTTACTCTAAAATTGGAATGTCTAGCCAAAACTTTAGCTAGCGCATCAGGAACAGAACGGACTCTGTTCTCACCAAATCCTACACTACGCGCTCCTCCTATTCCCGACAGTTCTGATACTATCTCTCTCATTCTTTCTCTTGCCGGAACCGGACTATGAATTCTTAAGACAAATGAGATCATTCGACCTAAAGCATCCACCATCGCCATAAGGTCTGATCCGCTTTTACCGTTATTTAGAAATACTTCAAAAGGCTCATCTTTCTCATTGTGATTTATAGTCACATACATTTTTCCGACAGGACTATCAGCTTTATAAGTAGTTCCCATAAGCATCAATGGACGTGGGACACGAGGAGTTATAGGTGGAATATCTTTAACCTCTTCTTCTTTTTTTGCTTGTGCTGAGCTCGCTTGCCCTGAGTCTGCCGAACGGGTCGAAGCATCATCAACCCTCTCTAATACTCCCTGGCGTGAACCATCCCGCATATATGTAATTCCTTTCATTCCCATATCGTATGCTGCCATATAGAGTGTTTTTACATCATCTACTGTATGAGAATTCGGGGCATTTACTGTCTTTGAGATAGACGAGTCGATATATTTTTGGGCGATTGCTTGGACATGTGCATGCTCAAGAGGTGTCAAGTCATTAGCGCTTACGAAATATTCCGGTCTTTCAGAATTTGGATTTACCTGCATCCATTCTTTATATAATTGATGGTATACCATATCCTGTCCACCAAGCCAAGTTTGCTTGTAGCTAAATTCATATACAGGCTCTATTCCAGATGATGCTCCGGCAATTACGGATGTTGTACCGGTAGGTGCGACAGTAAGTAACACTGCATTTCTTATACCATATTTTTCAATTTTTTCACGAACTGTCCTGGGTAAAGCTTTTATGTTATATCCTTGAAGATATTTCTCGCGATCAAACATCGGGAATGGACCTTTTTCTTTTGATATATCGGC
This sequence comes from uncultured Gammaproteobacteria bacterium, assembly GCA_964576705.1. Taxonomy (GTDB): domain Bacteria; phylum Patescibacteriota; class Microgenomatia; order Levybacterales; family UBA12049; genus CAYMDS01. The sequence continues at coordinate 13,916 of CAZNVI010000023.1, forward strand.
TGAAGCTTCATATGCGTTATCACGAAGTGCTTTAAACATTTTCTCAATTATCGGAAGAGACTCTTCAGATCCGTATTTTACTTGCATTTTTATTAATGCATCGCCTAAGCCCATGATACCAAGCCCGGTACGCCTTATGTCCTTAGCGGATTTTTCATTTTTATCAAAAAAATAAAATGTGGAATCTATAACATTATCCATAAACCTCATCGCACTTTTTACGTCTTTTCCGAAATTCTCATAATCAAACTTACCCGCAATGCCTGGAGCATAATCTTTAACATAAGCTGATAAATTCATCGCACCTAGATTACATACCGCCCATGCCCCTAAAGGTTGCTCCCCGCAGGGATTCGTCGCGATCAGTTGTTCAAAATACCAGGTGTTGCCTCTTTTATTTGATCTTTCCAGAAAATGAAGTCCTGGTTCGGCTGACCGCCAAGCTGCTGTACAGATAAGATCCCAAAGGTATGATGCTTTTATGGTTTTTTGGACATTAACCTTTTTTCCAAGCGCTTTCCATTTATGGATATCTCCATCCCAAACTTCATCATATTCAGGATCAGTTAAATCAGGAAAAACCAAATCCCAATCCTTATCGTTTTTCACTGCATCCATAAACGCATCGGATATACAAACTGATAAATTAGCGCCGGAAATCTTAGAAAGATCCTGCTTGACTGTAATAAATTCCTCAATATCAGGATGCCAATCCCACATCATAAGCATGGTGGCACCCCTCCTGGATCCTCCTTGCTGTACGATATCATGTGTAGCTACAGAAAATAACTCAGCCCAATTCACTGCACCTGATGAATTTCCATTCACCTTCTTAACTCTGGCACCCCGCGGTCTTAAAGAAGAAAGATTTAGCCCTACTCCGCCTGATCTTGCCTGAATTTCGATGAGTTGTCCGAGTGAGTCAAGTATTCCATGACGAGAATCTTTGGGATTGGGGATAACGAAGCAATTGAAATAAGTTACCTGGTAATCAGTTCCTGCTCCGGAAAGAATGCGACCTCCAGGAACGAATTTGAAATCTTCCATCACGCGGTAAAACTCTTTACGCCAATACGTCCTATCTTCTTTCTTTTCTACAGCAGCGATACCGCGCGCTACTCTCTTCCATGTTTCTTCAGGTGAAGACTCTACTCTCTTTCCTTCTTTATCTTTAAGAGCATATCTATCTAAAAACACTTTCGATCTTAAACCGTCAAGTTGTTGCATAATTTTATAAAGTTTTTGCGATTTGCTTGGATAACACTTTACTTTCCGACACCGCTAATTCTTTTACTTCTTTCTCGAAGTCTTCCAAATCTACAAAATGCCGAAACACACTTGCGAATCGTATATAAGCTATCTTATCTATCTCTTTAAGTTTCTGGGCAACTAGTTCTCCTATTTTTATACTTAAGACTTCTACCGAATCAGCGCTTCTTAGTTCACGTTCTATCTCTGTAACTATTTTTTCAATCTGATCTGAAGTAACTTTTGTCTTTTCACAAGATCTTAATAGTCCAATCTTAAGTTTTTCGCGTGTAAACTGTTCCCTTCTTCCGCTCTTTTTAATTACCGTCAGATAAACACTCTCCACTCTCTCGTAAGTCGTAAATCTTTTCGTACACAAAAGGCAAGTCCTGCGGCGCCTGATAGTGTTCAGGTCTGCACTATCTCTCGTTTCGGAAACTATACTTTCTCCATGACCGCAATATGGACAATGCATATGTTTAAAAGATAAAATTTTAAAAATCAAAAATCAAAATTATTATTTTTTAATTCTTATTTATATATTTGAGATTTAAGATTTGACTTTTAATCTCCTGTATTTAGTGTCCATAAAAATAATATGGCACTACATAAATATAGTCAACTGATCTTTTCCTAATCAAAATATATCAAGGAAAAAAACTAGCTTTAATGGAACAAAAAAGGGGAACAATTTTCTTACACTGATTTTTATTTGAACATTATACCGAAACAAAGCACATCGTTTAGATTAACATTAAGACTTTAATTTATTCACTTGAGCCTTATATTTCTCTACTCTACTACGTAAATTTTCAAAGCCTGCTTTAAATTCTTTAGGGGATTTTTTCGTAAGCGTAGATATTACACTGTCGTGTTTGGACACTGATTTCTCTAATCTACTCCGTATGACCCCTGTGTCCATGCCCTGCTTATATGCGTCATTGGTTTTTAAAAAAGCTTCGTCAAGATAGTTCTCTCCTTTCGAGATTGTTTCTATCGCAAGTTTATATTTTTTACTCTTATCGATAAGATAAATACCCGCCTGAAGCCTTTTATCGGCTTGAAGTATGTTGAACTCCGCTTTCTTTAAGGGATCAGTTATCAAAAAACTGACTACCTTATCGCGAAATGTTTTTAATGGATATAGTGGATTATCAGGTAACATTCCAGGGTACGGAAGCTGGTACTCGTCAGTATTTTCTAAAATGGCTTCAGCTGAATCACTTGCTCCTTCAACCGTTACTGCGACATCACCCTGAGCGAAACTGAATGGTGTAAAAATAAATAAAAGTACTAAGAAAAACAAAAAAAAGCTTTTCATTATATACTTGAGTAATATACAACTAAAGGCCTGTTTTTGCAAGCGTATCTAGCCTTTTACAAACCCTATATTATCTAAAACAGTATCTACGCCCTCTGACCTACTTAAAAGGTAAGTATTAATTACCAAATCGTAATACTTTCTATCCCAATAAACCCACTCCGGGTTACTGTTTACATATAACCGAGACCATTTCAATCTATTTTGCCTCTCTCTTTCTATAATGTTCCTCTTGGCTTCTGCAACCGACACATCCTTTCGATTCACTAATCTATCAATTCTGACATTAACTTGGTCAACTCCTTTATCATCTTCGCATACAGTTAGAATTTTAAAGACTCCTTTTATCCCCTGTGCATTAAAGCCTGCTAAGTTTGATTGGATCAACTGGTGTGTGTCTTTTTTTAACATTTCTTTAATTAAACCATCCATCCATAACTCATGCTCATCAGGACGCGCGCTTACATCAACTTCATCGTTATTTTTCAGAGTATTTAAAAAATATTCTTCTGTAAGCGCACCACCTTCCCAAAATTTCCAGCCTAAAACTTCGCTTAATGACTTTGCCAAAGTAGTCTGCCCGCTAGCTATTCTCCCAGAAACGGTAATATTGCATATATGAAGCAGTTCGATAGGATTATTCATGAAAGAGATTGGTTTTAATAAAATTTATTTTCTACGATTGTTTTACAAATAGTTGAGAGAAAGAATACTGTAAAATCTTCATAATAATAACGAATTAGTTTCAAAGAAGTCCTCCAAACATAGACTAATACTAAAACGATGCTAAAGAGCTTTTTTAATATATGTTTATTACCTTCTTTTTTGTATCCTTTTTGAGG
>CAZNVI010000024.1:0-1189 GCA_964576705.1 uncultured Gammaproteobacteria bacterium
GGATGAGAAAAAAGATTCTTCGGCCCATTCGACAAACTCAGGGTAAACGAGCTCAGAACGTGGAGAAAAATAACCTACGATCCTCACGCTCCATCTTTTAATCGTTCCAGTAATATCTTAGCCTCCTTATAATTAGGATCTATAACTAAAGCCTTTTTAATATATTCAAAAGACTCCTGATAATTACCCAATTTATACTCAAGCACTGACAGCATGTAATAACCATCTTTATAATTCTTATAGCTATTCAGGGCTCCTTTCCATTCTATAATCTGAGCTTGGGTAACCGCTCGCTCCTTGTTTACCTCGCTTAGTTTAGTAAAATTGTTCCTAAGATCATTCCCCACTATTCCGATAGCCATGATAAGGAAGCTTACGATAAAGGCGATAATGAATACCGGGCTTAGAAATGATAAGCCTAGCATTTTCTCGGGAATAGTTAGGGAAATACTCGGGAATTTAAAAACTTTAGGAGCTAATGTTGCAGCTTGAGGCTTTATTGATTTAAAGAACCTTTTAGACTTATTCATAAGTGGTATCCTAATTTCTACGAATGAAAATAATCCAAATATATCCCAATTATTATTCGAATTAATTTGGACTATTCAAGTTTGGATCTATTAGCATTGATAAATTTAGCGTTTTTATAAAAATGCGGGTCTGATTCAAAAATTATGTCTTCTGATTTTACCAAATCGATATTTATAATACCATCCATGTGATCTATCTCGTGCTGAAGTACACGGTTATACATTTTACCTAGCGTATCGTGAGCTTTCGCGTCCCAATACTTTAACTCCCCTGATTCACTATAATATTCAAACTCTATCCAGGCGGGACGAATCACTGGCGCTATCGCAGGATTCGCACTCATACACATTTCAGGATATAAAAAGTTTTCTTTAGATTTTTTTGTGATTTTAGGATTTATAATTACTAACATCTCCCCTGCAATTTCTGGCATATATATTACCGATAACCTTTGAGGTATGCCGATTTGTACTCCCGCTATTCCTCGTCCCACGCCTGTTTCTTTTCTGTATCTTTTTAAACAAAGCTTCAGGTACTTCATCTTTTTTTTAAAAGCTTCTGTGTTAATTTCAGATAGACTAATCTCGCTTGATTTATCTCTGAGAATCGGCGATTCGCCTATTTGGTAAATGTAATTTAAGGAGCTCAGGCGATTAAC
>CAZNVI010000024.1:1289-17199 GCA_964576705.1 uncultured Gammaproteobacteria bacterium
GAATCGGCGATTCGCCTATTTGGTAAATGTAATTTAAGGAGCTCAGGCGATTAACCGCTTGCTGCTTTTTAAACTTTCTACATGGGGGCTTTATGGGTTTCCACATACACTCTAGGCTCAAAGTTGGCAAGGTTCAGGATGCAAAGGAATAAAAAATCTTGCTTACTTGAAGCTCTGCACCTTCTAGCTGGGCCATGACTCTATCATGATTGACTCACCATGTCCCGGCATTCCTTCGACAGTGTTCAGAACAAGTTGTTGATAAATTTCTTCTGTTACAAATGGCATGAAAGGGTGCAGGAGCTTTATGATATTTAGTAATACATACTCCAAAACAGGTTGCGCATCTTCCCTTCTTTTTTTAGACTTTTCGAGATACAAATCCGCAAATTCATGCCAGATGAAATTATAAAGATTTTCCGTAGCTAAATGCAGGTTAAATTCTTCGATGTTTTGCGTAACTTCTTTTATCGCTATTTCCAGCTTATCCTTTATCTCTTTGTCTTCGGGGTGAGAAAAACTTAGCTCTGTTTTAGACTCTGCGGGCTTAAGCTCCAAAATAAACCTGGCAACATTTCGAATTTTCGTTCCAAAATTTCTAAAATTCTTGCAGCGCTCATCCATTGTTTGTCTGGAGGCTTTCGGATCACGACCAGGAGTTGAATAGCTATACAGCGTCATGCGCACAGAGTCAGTCCCCCATTGATTGATTAATTCTACCGGGTCAACACCGTTTCCTAAAGACTTTGACATTTTACGACCTTGAAGATCACGGAGTGTTCCATGGAAAAACATATTCTCAAAAGGGATATCATCTCTAAACCATAAACCAAGCATGATCATGCGTGCTATCCAAAGATATTTAATCTCAGGTGCGGTAACCTCAAAACTCCACGGATAATATCTTTGTAATTCTTCATTTTCCTCAGGCCAACCGAGAGTAATCAACGGCCACATTCCGCTGGAAAACCAAGTATCGAGGACTTGCTCGTCCTGAACCCAATGATGCTCTCCGCACGTCTGACATGGATGATTAGGCGCTACGCGAGACACCACCATGTCCTTATCCGCTCCTGCCTGACGTGTGGGATTGCATTTATTGCAGTACCAGACCGGAATTCTGTGTCCCCACCACAGAGATCGCGAAATTGACCAATCATGAACTTCATTCATCCAATCGGTAATAATTTTTTTGTAATTCGTAGGCCTAAAATTAATTTTACCCAGGCTCCTTAAAGCTTTATCGGCCAAAGGCTTCATCTTCACAAACCACTCTTCAGAAATTAAGGGCTCTACTGTTGTTTTACATCGTTCGCAAACAGGCACTGAATGGACATACTCTTCCTCTTTATCAATTAATTCCAAGCTTTCCAATTTTTCAACAGCTTTCGTTCGTGCATCCATTATTTTCATTCCTGCCAAATCCGGATCTAAATCCGTGATACGACCTTCCTTATTAATTACATGGAGAACCGAAAGCGCATGCGCCTTTCCGATTTCATAATCCAGCAAGTCATGACCGGGGGTTATCTTTAGCGCTCCTGTGCCAAAATCCTCTTCGACGCGTTCATCTTCAATAATCGGAATTAAGGCTTTAGTAAAGGGGTTGGTAACCCTTTTTCCAACCATATGCTTAAACTTAGGATGATTAGGAAACACAGCAATAGCTACATCAGCAGCAATTGTTTCAGGTCTTGCAGTGGCAACGGTAATAATATCTGTGGAATTTTCAAGCTCATACTTAATAAAGTACAGCTTTTCATTTTTTTCCTGGTACTCCATCTCTACATCTTCTATTGCGGTTTGATCCTTCGGACACCATTGGACTATATATGCTCCTTTATACAAAAGGCCTTGCTGCCAGAACGTTTTAAACTCTGCAAATACTGCATTACTCACCGACTCATCAAGCGTAAATACTTCTTTCGGCCAATCTGCAGAAACCCCGAAAATAGACCAAGTGCCATGAAACGATTTATAAACTTGATCCTTAAATTCCCAAGCCTTTTTCAACCACTCTTCCCTTCCTAACTTTCGCTTTGACAAACCTTCTTTCTCAAGTTTTTTATTTAAAGTGCTTTCAAATTGAATCCCTGCATGATCAACTCCCGGAAGCAATAACACGTCGTATCCTTGCATGCGTTTAAATCTAGCTAACGCGTCTAGGATCGCATGTTGCATTGCATGCCCCATATGTGGATCCCCTGTAAGATTAGGAGGAGGCATCAAAAGTGAGTAAGGTTTTTTCGAAGATTCTGGATTTGATTTAAAATATCCCTCTTCTTCCCAAGACTTATACCATTTCTGTTCTGTATTTTGTTGTTGTTTGTTATCCATATCCTCCTTGCGCCGCATAAGCACTCTTGCAACGCGAGGCTGAAAACCTCGGGAGCAAGCAGGCTCCCTACGGGGATTCTATCACAGCCTCAAACTTCCTTCAATCACGAAAGGTTGTACTAATATACATCGATTGATATACTTCTTCTGAATTATGAACGAATCCAAAACAGCCGTCCTTATATGGATGACTAACAAAAGCAGGGCATGGCTCTATGAAAAAACAGCTAGGGAATTTGCTGTATATCTAGGCACACATTCATACAAAGAAAGTTTTATAGACACCTCTTGGATTGAAGACTTTATGCAAGGCGAAAAGCTTTTAACTGACCTCCTTTTGACATATAACACATTCCCGGATGAAAGCGTTATTATTCTTATTAAAGATGCCAAATGGAAACCGAAAGGTAATAAGATTTATACTACTCTAAACAGTCGCCGTGTGTATCTGGCTGAGGTTGATATTAAAACCGTTGAACGATTTAGTCGGGACATGGATCCTCAAGGACTGTCTAATCAAATCAAAATATTTCTAAAACGGTCTCGGGAATAATTAAGGAAATACTCGGGAAAAGTTATAGGGATTAGACCTGCAGAGAGTCAAAGATTCAAAGTAAACAAAGGTTGCCACACTTAACCTGGCTCTTTGCTCGCCTCGCTATCGCTTTGGCGAAGCGGGTCGCTCTAGATCTTTGACTCCTATTTATCAACCAGCTGGTAACCTCTAGTCCTGATTGTTTTTATTTCAAACTTACTCTTTTGCGAACGAAGCTTCGTGCGCAGTCGGGCGACTAAGCGGTCAATTGCCCAGTCAGATATACCAGCTTCTGTGTATTCAGGCCAAACTGAGTTAATTATCATATCCCGCTCGCAAATTAAATTTATATGATCTTTAAGGAATTTAAAAAGTGCATTTTCTTTTCTTGTAAAATGGGCTGAATTTTGGAGAACCGGTTGCTTGACAACAGCTCGCTTAAGGTATTCCTGAAAGAACTTACCAAACACACTAGCTTTGCCTTGCTGAGCTATGACTATTTGGCTGTCCCATAGATAGGAAGCCTCTTTGTAATCATCTTCCGAAAGCTTGTCGCCGTTTGCTATTTTCAGCAAAACTTCCCGCTCTGTTTCGGTTAAGCTTTCCAATAGCTCTTCTGATTGCAGAATTATCCTTTCATCTTTTAACAACAAATCAAGAAGGTCTTCGGGCGTTGATGACTTAATCTTTTCGTACTCTCCAAGCGCTAATAAACTTAACTGAAGGTACTGTATATGACCACCTGCGAAATCAAACAAAGCATGTTTCAGTTTGTCAGAAAGATTTAACGAATAGCGGTTGTTGTATGCGGAAAAGACCGTCTCCATATCCTTTTTTTCTGCTGGCCCCACATGCATGCTCTCGCAGTAGAAAGGGAGCGGATTATTAAAGAATACCTCAGGCGATAGTTCGTTAAGGCTTCGAAAGCTTGTAAAAACATAGGAGAGCTTGTTGCCTGTAGCGTCTAACAGGCCTTCAAGATTATCAAAAAACGTTGGGGAAACTTTATCTCTTATGCGATCGAAGTGAACAAAAAAAACAGTAGGGATGAAATTGTTTTCGATAAGCACCAAAAGTGCCTGGCGTACATTATCTAAGGTCATAAAGTGGTCTTGCAGCTGAATTGACTTTAAAAACAGGATTTCTATGTTCTTTTTTTCTTTTGAGGACATGTCGATCTTCTCTACTGTATCCGCTACTCTTTTTAAAACCAAAGTCCAAAAAGGAAAAATTTCCCGCTCGATTAAGTCATTTAAGTCTACGACTATAAAAACATGTTTTCCTTTATCTCTTATATATGTGTCACGCATGTCGGCATGCGAAAAGAAAAAGCGTAGAAAGTTACTGATCCCGACCCGCTTCATGCCGATCATGGTAATTGAATGCCTATGTCTGAGGTGTTTCCCAAGTAGTAAAGATTCTTGCTTTCGAAATTCGAGCGGATATTGCGCTTCTATCACGCGGGAATACATGGCAATATTGTATGTCTTTTAAATCTATTTGGCAAACAACAAATAAACATCTCTTTGACATAAATTGACATAAATTAGCGCGTTGATATTAGATGTTGAAAAATGATATATTAAAATAGTGACTGATGAATCACACGAAGGACTTATTAGCGATCAATCACACATGCCAGAAGCGCAGACAGATGGATCATCTATCTCTCAACAGAATCGATCAGAGCGGACAGAGCCTGTACCACACCAACCTACTTTCGATCCACTGAAATTTTTTAATCAATTAGCGGAAAGAGAAGAAGCGCTAATTAGACTCAATGTCTTAGCTGAAGCCCATAGCTTGCGTATATATGGACAGCTCACTCCAGGTGAATTCATGGACGCTCAACAGCAATGGAATAATAAAATGTCCGAATGGGCTAAACAAATGGATCAAATAGACCCTAAGCTTTTTAAACAGATAAGAACTGTAGCAAATTACATATCCACGCCTTCCCAGATTGGCTATGATCCAGGACCGGATCAAGAAGTTGATTGGATAGCTTTCTATAATAATTTGTATAAAACACCTGGCGCAGGATCAGTTGAAGCATTTGTAGCAAGACTAAAGACAATGCCAGGCATTCGTGAGAACGTAAAAGGAATGGAGGCGCTGTCTCGTATGTTTGGCCCTGAGGTGCATGAAGAGCTTTTTGGCATAGAGACCCAAGCAGAAGCCCATGAAAACCGCGATGAAAGATCAAAAGAAATTGTTGAAAACGCATTTAATAAAAGAAAAATTGATGAGGCAAAAAAAGACCAATTACTTCAAAAGATTGACGAGCGCGCTGAAAATTTGGACTTTCTGGTTAATAACGTAGAGATCGATAGTAAATTTACCGCAGAAGAGAAAATACAGATTCAAAAAATACTGCATAATATCCCACTAGATCTTCTTAGGAATATAGCTAGGGTGTATCAGCTAAAAGAAGACCACGTTGGGGCTGGTCAACATAAAGTCACCATATCTGGTAGAGCTTCTGAGATTGGAATTAAATCATCAGCTTTGAAATATTCAGAAGAAAACGCAAAACGCGGACTCGATAACAGCGGCACTGAAGGAGTCTTCTATCACGAGATTCTCGGCCACGCGCTAAGACGATACATAGCAAGGGCAAGCAAGGAGTTCAATCAGCAAATGATTGACCTTCTAACAAGAGTGCCCAATGGTTTACTAATCAAAGACACATATGCCAAGCGATATATCGGTGACGGTGATCCCGAGTTACAACATTTTAACGTACCCAGAGACGGAATATCAGCCGATGTGGATGAGTTTTGGGCAGACCGAATGAGCGAATGGTGGGGAAAAAGAAACGGTCAGGCTATTAGCTTAAACCGCACTGACGATAATCCCTTCTCTGCGGCTGAGCAAATGTATGTAGATGGCGTTTGTCAACAAATATATGATATATACGAGCATGCTGTGGAGCATAAAAAACAAAGTGGCCCACATCCAAATAAGATCCTTCAGCGATTATTTGGGGCAGCCAGACAATAACTCTCTTAATCTTCTCCCACTGGCTTCTCGTAGGTTTTTAGTAAAAGTGGGCGCTCACATTTTCACCCTTCATGGCCCATGACTTACGGAAAAACAAATTCTAGCGGTCTTCCGCCAATAGTACTGAACTCTTTTCCGTCTACAATAATTGAATATCGGTAAGTAGTATTTGTCTTCAGGTTTTCAAGCCTAGCACTATGATAAGTGCTTAGATTTAAGCCCTGATCAGTAACCGCGATCAACCCAGGCTCCGAATTAAAACGGTAAACGACATAACTGCGTGTCGGTGCCCTGGTTGACCAGCTTAACAAAACAGCTTTTGGACCGACATGAACTAAATTAATATTATAAGGGTAAATTTCTTCTGATGCTTTGCTTTGATACTTTAAACTTATCGTGGATATATACACTGTAAAACCAACAGCAATTAGCATTACAACGAAGCTTGTTAACGCTTTCACAGCATATGTATGCTTATGAGTCTTATTAACAGAGAAGATCGTATATACCAAGCCTACGAGCGAACTGCAGGCAGCTAATACCCACAGAAGCACAACATATTGATTGGTTAGGCTTAAAATGGTTAGGAAAAGCCGAAGTATTTTTTCGAACACCAAAATCATATTCAGTTATGATGCCCTCTTTTTTTATTAATTCTTATATAGATTAACAAAAAATACTGGTATGTAAGTAAAAAAAGCAGGGTCGCCTGCTTTAGTAATAACGTCAAGTCGGTGTACTCAATTGCTTCAAGGATGCCCTTAATACTGCCGGTTATAAAAACAATCTCCCGCGGAATGCTTAAAAATAAAAACTGAAGCATGATAAATACAAAACCCAACGCCATCATTAGGCAATAATATGCTAACTCTCTCTTCTCTTGTTTGTTAAAAAAGCGTAAATCATCAACGCTGGAGGATTGCGAATAGCTACTAAATAACTTAATTGGCGCTGCTATAAATAGCCTCGAAAACCTTCCCTTAATCTTCTTTAGGTGCGAATGCATGTATTTCAACGAGTCATTCCTGAGATTGTCCATTTTTAAAAAATCAGATACAAACAAATACACATCTGTTTCAAGAAATAAATTAAATTCCCAAATAATACTGATAATCTGCACCAGCACAATGGCAAAGAGGTAGGAAGAAATTATTCCCAGATCTATGCTTAATAATGCACAGACATAACAAAACCAGTAGATACAAGAGATAGTTACAAGGTCGATAGTTATTCCAGCTATATATACTGCGTATCTTAAGTCCCTTGGGATAACAGCCAAATGATAGCTCTCGGTTTCGGCTACAATATAAAACGCCCTATGATCAAATCGCATAACCGCTTCGCCTCCGATGGCTTTTGTCGCAAAAAAATGCGCAAATTCATGAACGACCATAAGTATTAATCCTGTAACAAAGAGGCTAAGAAATACTACGAAAATGTCCGGATGCCAAAAAAAACTCTTGTATGAAAGGTAGGAGGAGAACTTGAGGCCCCCCAGAATCAGACCTGAGATTATAAATATGAACAGGGGGTAGAGTATAAACTTAGAGAGTATCCATGAAAACCATCTTCTGTCAACCGTAGACAACCATGGTTTAATTTTTTTAGATGTCTCCTCTATGGGTCTTCCGTTAATGGATTTAATAAAACCAGACTCTAAAAGTTTATTTAAAAAACTAAAAGCGCTGTTAAGGCTTACGCCTGACTTATCTGCCGCTTTCGATACACTATCGCCTTCTGTTAACCCTCTGATAAGACTAATACCTTCTTTTTCAATCTTTAAAGATTCATCTGTGTCCCACCTGACCACAGCATACAATCCATCCCGATCTGGAACCATTGCCTGTCGAAGCTTATAGAATACTATCTTTGACTCGGAATCCATTCAAGTACAGTGTACCAAAAACGAATGCGCAGAATGAGATTAAAAAAAATACTTGACAGATAAATTTCATACAAAGCATAATATACTAAGAAAGGAGGAAATATGGCAAAAAAAGCGGTTAAAAAAACCAAAAAGGTTTTAAAAGTAAAAAAAGTGGCTCGTAAAAAAAGCACTGTCATGAAGTCACGTCATGAAATGTCTTAGTTAACCTGTCTACTCTCTGCTTTCCTGAAAGCGAAATTATTCCCGCACTTAAGCTGATTATAAGCGTTGTGGGATTTATATTAATAGCAAAAACAGAAAGGCATTAGAAACACTTTCACTCTATAAAAAAACATCTTATATCGGGCGTAAATATTTCAATAGCTGTAGCAGGTATTCGTTCTGGAAAATTTTATTCCTATATAGTAAACTTATTGTGCTTTTGTCTCATATGTTTAAGAATCTAAATGAACTAAAAATTGGTATTTCTTCTTTTGGAACCTTCCACGATCCCCACATCTCAATTCACAACCCAGATAAAATTACTCAGATCATAGACAAGCTCATTTACACAGCAGTTTTTAGCGAAGATAAGGGTCTTCAAGCAAAGACGCGAAAAATCATTCATCTCATCGCAAAAGAAACAGGCGCTATATCCTCATCAATCCACCCTTTCTATAAAGCGTATGCTGAAGGAAAAATATATGGATTTACTGTTCCTGCGATGAACCTTCGCATGCTCACCTATGACGTAGCACGGGCAATATTTCGCGTAGCAAAAGAAAAAAAAGCAGGAGCATTTATCATAGAAGTTGCAAAAACTGAATCTGAGTATACCGATCAACCCCCAGATGAATTTATTACCGTTATCCTTGCAGCTGCCATTAAAGAAAGCTATCTTCATCCAATCTTCATTCAAGGAGACCACTGTCAATTCAGCACTAACAGATGGGCATCTAATAAAGAAATTGAGCTAAAAAGAGTTAAAGACTGGGTAGAGCTGCTTCTTGAATCGGGCTTTCGAAATATCGACATAGACGGCTCAACCCTGGTTGACCTATCAAAACCGTCGCTACATGCTCAACAAAAAGACAATGCTTACGTAACCGCTGAAATGACAAAACATATAAGAGACATAGAATCAAAACTGCATAGAGTCAAAGTATTGGAACATAAGCTACACCGCTTTGATCCTCTGACTCTTTGGGCCTCTGACTCTCCTATAGCTATTGGCGGCGAAATAGGGCATGTCGGCGAAAAAAACAGCAATGTTTCGGATTTTGAAGCCTTCATGCAACAGTACCTCAATCAAATCCCTCGCGGAAGCGGGATAAGTAAAGTAAGCGCACAAACAGGAACAAGCCATGGAGGCGTGATAGGTACAGATGGCAGTATCCAAAAGATGGCTGTAGATTTTTCCGTCCTTGATTCAATCGGTAAAATAGCGCGGGAAAAATACAAATTAGCAGGCCCGGTACAACACGGCGCATCGACTCTGTCCATGGACTCATTTCATAAATTTGTGGCGTCAGGCACTTCTGAGATTCATCTTTCTACAGGTTTTCAGAATTTAGTGTATGACAAAATGCCTAATAAGCTCAGGGCAGAGATGTATTCGTGGATTAAAAAAAGCCTAAAAGATGAATGGAAAGAGGGATGGACTGAAGATCAATTCATTTATAAAATACGTAAAAAGGCGTGGGGACCTTTCAAAAAACATCTCTGGGACTTATCGGAATCCGAAAAAAAACCAATCATTGCAGCCATGGAAGAATATGTTTCTGAAATATTTGATCAGCTGAACATTACAGGAACTATGGAGAGTGTTGAAAAATATATGGGCTAAATTTTCAAATGTCCATTTGCCATCTTCCGTTGATTGAATAATTTACAAATTTAACAATTTATCAACTTAAAATAAATGGTAAATGCCCGCCCAAGGCGGGTCCGCTTCTGGAGGAGAACCTGGAAGATGCAAAATTATATACAATGAAATACATCGACAATGGTGATTTAATAAATAAGAAGGTGCTTGTCAGGGTGGATTTTAATGTTTCTCAAAACGAGGATGGCTCTATTTCGAATGACGAACGCATAAAACAAACTCTTCCCACGCTAAAATATTTGCTCGAGAGCGATAACACCTTAATATTGATTTCGCATCTGGGAAATCCGAAAACCATCGCCGAGAAATTTTCCTTAAAACCGGTCGCGAAGCGCTTGCAGGAATATCTCTTAGATTATAAAGTGTTATTCGTCAATGACTATGATCAGACATTAGTCAAGCAAATGGACACAAAAACGATTTATCTACTAGAAAATCTCAGATTCGACCCAGGCGAAAAAACCAATGCTCCCGAATTTGCAAAGAAACTTGCTTCTTTAGCCGATGCCTATGTAAATGACGCTTTTTCTGCATCTCACAGGGCGCACGCATCCATCGTAGGTGTTCCAAAGTTTTTGCCTTCCTACGCGGGACTTTTACTAAAAAAAGAGCTGGAGACTATAGGGAAAGCCATTGAAAATCCTCAGAAACCGCTCGTGGCCATACTTGGTGGCGCCAAAATATCCTCTAAAATAAAACTGATAGGAAAGTTTATCGAAATAACTAATCAAATTATTCTCGCCGGAGGACTGGCTCATAACTTCTTTCTGGCAGAAGGCAGACAGATAGGCAAAAGCATCTCAGAACCCACACAGCTAGAGCACACAAAAGAATTGATACAAAAGGCCAATAAATATAATATCAACATAACACTGCCTGTTGATGTAATTATTCAAACGGGCGAAATAAAAAAACTCGACGAAGTCGGCGAAAGCGACCAGATACTTGATGTCGGACCCGAATCGCGAGCTAGTTTTTCAAGGATTATTTCGGAAGCTAAAACAATTATCTGGAATGGTCCCTTAGGTATGTTCGAGGATCCCAAATTCCGAAACGGAACTGACGCCATTTATAGCGCTATCACTCACAATGAAAACGCGACCTCTGTCGTAGGCGGCGGCGATACATTAACTGCAATAGCTGGAAAAGAGGGTCGAGAAAAAATAACACACATATCAACAGCTGGCGGTGCTATGCTGGAATTTATCGAAAACGGTACGCTTCCCGGCATCGAAGCCTTGAAATGACTTTCACTTTCTCAAGCCCATAGATTTAATTATCATTGATGTAATCTGGTCAGATACTACTGCTGTGCCAGTGGCTGTTAGATGATAACCCCGCGATTCGTCCAAATATAATTCATTTAAAGCTTCTGTGTTTAGTTTTTCAAGATGGGGATATGCGTCTAGATATGGAACACTATTTTCTTTCGCCCAAATATTGGCATTTTCACAATTTGGGCTTATTTTACTCTCAGCTGGACCTTCTTTATATTCATCGTTAAACTGATAACCATTTGGCAAACAAACAAGAAAAAATTTAATGTTATTTTCTTGTGTGATTGAATAAATACGACTGAGAGCGCTTGCAGTATATAAATCCCAAGCCTTTTTTGGATCTTCATCCATAATTTCTTTCGTTCGCTCATAGTATTCTTCGTTTTTCTTGGTATTCCATGTTGTAGCAATTTTCATAAACTGCTGCATTATGTTAAATTTACGAAGTGGTGGAGGCACTGAATTCCACACCTTAATTTTCGACAAGTACGGCCCGTAATTCCAATAATAATCCCGCCTTATGTCATCATATAGCTCATAAACAACGATATCAGGCTTAAACTTCAGGTATTTTTTTTCAAATAATAAAGCTTGTGGAGCAGCAGAGCTTCCCCCCAATCCGGCCACAAAATAATCGATGTCGTCAAAGTGCTTTTTCAGATTTTCTGTAACCTTATATGGAAAATTATCTTTATAATCTATCCCGGGGCCTACAGAATAAGAATCACCAAGAAAAGCCATTCTGGTTAATTTTTTTTCAAGAGGTATATTAGGACTATACATCCCCCACTCATTCGTCCTGACAGAAAATCCGTACTCTGGGTAATTAAGATTTGGCTTCGGCTCCAATCCGTAGCTTATGTTAAATTGGGTATAATCATGTACTGATTCAATCTCTGGAATATGCGAACTTAATCTTCCTAAAACTATCTCGATTATAACTATCATCAGCAAAGAAACGCAAAGAAAAATGAGACATGAAGCTAAGAAACTAACGCTAAATTTAAAGTCCTTCTTCAGCATATCGATAACTTAAAACATGGTGTAGATAAACGGGGCGAGTGGTGAGGTTTGGGCAAATACTAATAAAAAGCCTAAGAGCATCAAAAAAAACACTATTGGCAGAAGCCACCATGATTTCCTCTTAATTAAAAAGTCGAAAAATTCCATTACTATTTTTAATTTGCCCATAGGTTTGATTATTGCTTATCGTACATGCTTTTTTCAACAACGTAATCTCTTGATATCCAATACGTATCTACCTTACTATCTTTGCTAAGCCGTAGAAACCTTTTATTGAATAATCGCGCTATAAACCCAGTCAGACTTAATCCTACAAAAAATAATATGGTTAATAAAATGGTTGACATAATCGTGCCTAACACTAAAGCCATGCTCATCCAAAAAATATAAAATGACCGAAGAAGCATGGGCATAAAAAAAGCGACGCCGAAAAACAATACCCCTACTATTAGCATTATAGAAAAAAATTGAATACTTTCTCTATTTATTATACCCAAAAACATAAACAAGGCGCCAAAGAGATATCCAAAGTTTTTTAGATTTTTCTTAGATGCATTGATAGAGCGAGTCAAATTCTTAATATCCATACTTAATATTAATCTAGCACGAATTCTTTCCTCCAGTCACTATCATTTTTTAACGGCTTTTGTTTTCTTTTATCGATAATATAGCTTCCGAGCATGAGATAATCCATTTCTGTCCGCATAAAACATAAATACGCGTCTTTAGGCGTACACACGATGGGCTCTCCTCGTACATTGAACGACGTATTTATAATTACTGGCATTGAATATTTTTTATCAAATTGGCGCAAGAGCTTATGGTATAACGGATTGGTTGATTTATGTACTGTTTGGACTCTGGCTGAATAATCTACATGGGTAACTGCTGGAATTACTGAACGCACAATATTAAGCTTATCTATCCCGAATAATTTTTCCTCTGTTTTACTCATCTTTCGTTTTTTGGAACTAACTACGCTTGCAACTAATAGCATATAAGGACTATCGTGGTCAAGATCAAAAAATTCAGAAATTTTTTCTCTTAAAACCGAGGGCGCAAATGGCCGAAAGCTCTCTCTGTATTTTATCTTCAGGTTCATCTGCTTTTGCATTTCTGAAGATCTCGCATCACCTAAAATTGAACGGTTACCTAACGCACGTGGACCGAATTCCATCCTGCCCTGAAACCACCCAATAACTTTTTGGTCAGCGATATGAGACGCGACAACTATTGGTATATTATTTACCCCAAGTTTCTCATATGATATTTTGTTTTTAACTAAAAATTTCTTTATGTAGGCATCATCGAATTCCGGACCTAAATATGCCCCTTGCATGCTGTCATTTTTCTCAGCTTTTCTTTTATTGCCAAGATACTGATACCATGTCAACAGCGCAGCGCCTAAAGCTCCTCCGGCATCACCAGCTGCAGGCTGAATCCAAACATCCTCAAACGGACCTTTCTTAAGCAAGATACCATTCGCAACACAATTTAATGCGACTCCCCCTGCCAGACAAAGATATTTCTTTCCAGTTTCTTTATAAATGTGTTGGGCGGTTAAAAGCATTATGTCTTCAGTGACAGACTGAATTGAGCTTGCGATATCCATGTCTTTTTGTGTATATGTACTCTCTGGCTTTTTAGGGTTAGCTCCAAAAAGCTTATGGAACCCACTATTTGTCATGGTCAAACCCGAAGCAAAGTTAAAATAATCCATGTTCAATCTAAACGAGCCGTCTTTTTTTAAATCTACTAATTTTGACAGGATGAGTTTTTTATATTTCGGCTCGCCATATGCAGCTAGGCCCATCAATTTATATTCTCCTGAATTAACCCTAAACCCAAGATAGTAAGTAAAAGACGAATAGAGTAAGCCTAGTGAATGAGGAAAGTGAATTTCTTTAAGAATTTTAATATTATTTCCCTTGCCCACCCCAAAGCTTGTAGTCGCCCATTCGCCTACGCCATCCAGGGTTAAAAATGCTGCTTCCTGAAAGGGGGATGGATAAAACGCAGATGCAGCATGCGCTTCATGATGTTCAGTAAATAAAATCTTACCTTTATAGCTAAGTTCGCTTCGAATCTTCTCTTTAATCCAGATTTTATCTTTTATCCAAACAGGCATTGATTTAATAAAAGACCTGTATCCCTTAGGCGCCGACGCTAAATAGGTGGAAAGTAGCCGTTCGAATTTCAAAAATGGCTTGTCGTAAAATGTCACGAAATCAATATCCTTAGCTGTCAACTTAGCGCTTTTTAGGCAATATTCAATGGAGTTCGTAGGGAAAGATTCGTCATGTTTTTTTCTGGTAAATCTTTCTTCCTGTGCGGCAGCAATGATTTTCCCATCAATTATTAAACTGGCAGCGCTGTCATGATAAAACGCGGAGACGCCTAAAATCTTCATTAAGCTTTCGTATTATAAACAAATCTTAAGCTTCTTAATAGATAGTATTTTTTACTTATACAGAAACCTAACATCGATATATTAATACATGCTAAAATGTAAAAATCTATGCAATATCTAATGGCTGCAGAAATTATAAAGCAAAACTTCCTGCAAGAACTACGCGATGCAAGCGAGGGCAAAAGCACAAGCCTCGCGTTTATAAAACACCAGCTTCCTTCAGAAAAACTTGTTAAAAATGATGAGATTTTTCAAGTTATGGTAGTCGGAGGGACTGTATTAAAAAAAGCGCTTGTTAAAAAAGCAAAAGACCAGATAGCGACATTAAAGATATCTTCTGAAAATCATTCAGCTTTTTCTTCCGAAAAAACATTTATCGATCTTATCTCCAATAACATATATCCGAGTCTCGGTAATATTACAATTAACCTAGCATTTCCACTAGCTCCATTAATAAGAGACGGTAGGCTGGATGGAAAACTGCTGGGAGAGACAAAAGAGAATGTATTTAAAAATTTATTGGGTCGAATTATCGGCCAAACACTTGAAGAGAATATATTAATAACACAAAACCGGACTACTAAAATAAGCATCGCCAGCGATGCGATATGTTTATTGGCTTCCGCAAATGACAAATCTTCAAACGAGAACCTTGCTGGGGCGATAGTAGGAACCGGAGCGAATATTTCATTTTTCTATGGAACCCTTGCGGTTAATCTTGAGTCAGGAAGCTTCAATAAATTTGCTCCAAGCACTGAGTGTCTAGAAATCGACAAGACTTCAGATCACCAAAGCAAAGGGTTGTTTGAGAAAGAAATCGCTGGAGCATATTTATATAAGCAATTTAATTATTATCTGGAAAAAAATAAAATAAATCACCCGCTTATTAATTCAACAAAAGAATTGTATGATGTTGCCATAAACAATCACGACATTGAGATAAAAGCCATCGCTGAATCATTTTTTGAAAAATCCGCAGCCTATTTCGCAGGACAAATAGCAGGACTTGCTGTGTTCAAAAACAAACCACTAACTATTGTTATGGAAGGAAGTATGTATTGGAAAAATCCGCAGTATCAAAAATATTTCGATGACTATATTAAGAAGTTATCGCCTGACTTGGAAGTAAAAATTACAAAAGTCGAAAACAGTTCTGTAGTTGGCGCTGCCAAACTGGTTGTATAGCTCTCTGGTTATTCCCGATTAGATTGGGATCCCGCATGAAAATTATCATCGGGACTTGTTATCTAGTTTTATAGTGAGCTACCAGACAACCTCATTTTTCTGTGTTATAATTAACTTCTATGCAATTATTGGATTATATTCTCCATATCGATGAATATCTGAAAATCATTATTGACTCCTTAGGCTCTCTAACATATGTCATTCTTTTTTTGATTATCTTTGCTGAAACCGGATTCGTAGTCACTCCTTTTTTACCAGGAGACTCACTTCTTTTTGCTGTAGGAACTCTAAGTAGAACCGGGCTCTTAAACATATGGGTGACATATATTACCTTACTTATCGCAGCGATCCTAGGTGATACTGTGAATTATTGGATCGGCAACATGAT
>CAZNVI010000025.1:0-11049 GCA_964576705.1 uncultured Gammaproteobacteria bacterium
AATTGATTCTATATTTGCTGATATGGCCACATTCTAAAAGTGTTTATTTCCACCTGAAAGGTGGAACAGACTCGCCACATCAATATTGAACCAAGCTATTCAAAAGTAAGGTGTTTAATTTTATCTAATTCTTTTCCATAGGATATATTATCAAGAAGAAATTGTTTATAGGATTCTATCGACGAGAATCTATCAAGAATTGATCGACTATCCCCAATTGACGAATCTCTTTTAAGAAATAGAGGTAAAGAAGACCACGGGTAAGAAAACAACTCAGACTCTTTAATAATAAATGAAACTACAGGATTTATATGGATATATCGCGATAAGTGCAGTAATTGTTCGTCAGTTTCTACATGTACTGCTTTGAATACCCCTTGTAGCAAAGCGCCAACCCGGTCATGTTTAGTATTAAAATACCTTGTGTAACTATTGGTAAATTGGCTAATGAATCTAGAAATACCATTTTCCGAGGTTTGTTTCAGCAAAAAGTGAAAATGGTTAGGCATTAGTACAAAGCTTATAATTTCTACATATTTTTTTCGAGATTGAATAGACGAGAGAATATTATTTCTTTCCAATATAGTTAATTCTTTTAACCTTGCTAGTTTCATTGGCAAGTCGCGGTACTTGTAGTATTGGAGGGATAACATTGCTTGTCGATAGTCACTTTTACTTGTAAAAATTGGATTGCGGGCAACTCCGCGATTAAATATATGATAAAACTCATTATTAACTAATGGCACTCGAAAATCAGGCATATTTATCTTATAGCTGAAAATTTTATGATATGTCAAGGGGTGGCGAGTTTGCGCTACCTTCCAGGTGGAAGCTTTGGTATAATATATATATGAATATTTCTTGCGGCATCATTGGTCTTCCGAACGTTGGGAAGTCGACTTTATTTAATGCTCTTTTAAAAAAGCAGCAGGCTTTGGCTGCGAACTATCCATTTGCTACTATCGAACCTAATGTCGGTGTAGTCGCAGTTCCTGATAATCGTTTAAATCAGTTGGCAGAAATTACGAAAATGGAGGAGAAAATGTCAGGTCTTCCGCCTGTAAAACCCGCTACTGTGGAATTTGTGGATATCGCAGGACTCGTAAAAGGTGCGTCAGAAGGAGCAGGATTAGGAAATAAATTTCTATCTCATATACGCGAAGTATCAGTAATCGCGCATGTAGTTAGAGCATTTATCGATGACAATATTATAAGAGAAGGAAGTAGTGATCCTGAATCAGATTATGCAGTGATTCAAACAGAGCTAATTTTAGCTGATTTACAAACAGCCACAAGCCATGAAGCGAAAACCAAAAGCATTGGTGAAAAGGCGCTTTTTAGAAGAATAGCTGATGATTTAAACGCAGGAATTCCGGTAAGATTAATGAACTTCAGCGATGAGGAAGTGGGTCTCGTAAGACAGGTATTTTTCCTCACTGATAAGCCCGAATTGATCGTTTTAAACGTTTCAGAAGACGATTATTCATTGATTAATATTCCGACTCTTATATCTAAATACGCGAGTCTACTTCAAATCCCGGAAAGTAGATTTGTGGTGATCTGTGCAAAGATCGAGTCAGAACTCGCTGCGTTATCAGAAATTGAGCAAAAAATATATTTAGAGGATTTGGGGCTCACCACTTCAGGTTTGGAAAGATTGATACAGAAAGCGTATGCCGAATTAGGATTAATATCTTTCCTTACAGCGGGAGAGAAGGAAGTGCGGGCATGGACCACTCCTAAAGGTTCTACCGCAGTCCAAGCCAGTGGGGAAATACATACTGATTTTATGAAAAAGTTTATTAAAGCAGAAGTGGTTTCCTTCGGTGATTTTGTAGAAAATAACGGTTGGAAGGGGAGTCGAGAAAAAGGTAAAGCACGATTAGAAGGAAAAGAGTATGTGATGAATGATGGAGACGTCGTGGAGTTTAAGATCGGAGCTTGATATGTCCTAAACAAATATGGTTCAGAGAATAGAAAATAATACAGCTCCTTGTACTTGTAAGTACTGTAGATATGGAGAAGATATATTCATTACGGGTGATGTTATTAAGATTGATCCCGATGTTCAGCATGAAGATATAGATAATGTATCCCAGCATGAGCGAGGATCAGGGGATGATTATGGTTTCTTGGTGATCAGGGGCAATCCGGTTAATACAGTATTAGCTTATGGAGATTCATTTGCATTTGGATATAAGGGCAATACCGAGAGAGGCAAAACAGGAGAAGTACTAAGGGGAATATTTGGCAATCAGGTCAATGTAATAGCGAATTTTAAGAAATAATTTAAATATTAATACTTTTAATAAGATATCCTCCTCCAGAGGCTTGCAGACACACCCGGTGCGTAGAGCGTCTTTTCGTTTTTCAGCGGGATAGCTGATATATTAGTGTTGGTATGAGCTTTTGGAATCAAACAAAATATCTCAAATTCTGCTAAGAAGGAACTTAAAAATCGAACGTGCTTGCCTGACAGCACAAGCACGTTCATAATACTGGGTCTTTAAAAACCCAGACCTTTTAATATGTTTATTAGCCCCTCAGAGGCTCCTTTATTGAAAGCCTTAGCCCCAATTTCTAGAAACTGGTTTTCAATTCCAAGCTCACCTTTCATGGTATTCCCGATCACGACCGCAGTCGGATCGAGAACTAATACTGCCCGGGTGCATGCCAAGCCATTCATGCCGCCGGGCATATCATAGTCCATGATATAGGCCTGGAATCTTTCGCCTGCCTGCATCGTTGCAAGCAGGGATTCGCAGTTCAGAAAAGGGACCGGTAGTGAACCGGTCATAAAGATAGATACATACTCAGCTATCGTATCTAATCTATCTTGGTCGTCATTGACTACGGCGATCTTTTTGACCGCCGGAGTTGGCGCAGGTCGCGCAGCCGTCCGAGATATCGGCAATGCTTGAGCCAACAATAATAGCAAAGCCACTACAGGCAATACTAATATACCAAGCCTCATGCCTCCTCTCTGCGTTCCAACAAGGTCCATATCTGTTAACTCCTAATGAGAATCTATCTAATTTGTCAGATTTTGAAAGAGCTGGCCGTTGTTTAGGGTAATGGCTTGTATAGCCTACCCAGGCAACAACCAAAGTTTCGTTTGGATTATAGCATCAAATTAAGATAAAATCTAAGAACTATGGGCCGAGCAGAAGGATTTGGCGGAGGTCCAGCGAAGCTGTGCATTCCGCTTGGTGCGAACGGACGAATGAAGCGCGGAGTTCGTTTGCTTGACAGAGGCGAAAGTATTCTTATTGATTCTTTAGAAGGGCGGCATAGGCCGTCACGATGAAGGCTCTATAGATGATTATGGCACGCTTGTGTTCTATAGAGAGGAAAACACAAGATAGTTGATTTATGTAGAGGTCAGTCGCAAAGCTTTGGTTATAAAGGAAAAATGATTTCTGATGATACTTGATTAAAGTGATACATGCTATGTTGTATTGAGCATCTACCAACTCGTCTAGAAAACGGATAGGCATAGATTGTAATGGATTATAACTTATAGTATAATTCTTCAATTATGGCTAGAGCAAAGGACATGGATGGTCAGCCGCAAGAGGCTAATGGATTAGAGACGAGGAACTTACGCCCCGCAGATCCCACGACTTTGATGCAAGATAACCCTGCTGCATTAATAGTAAATAAGGAATCTTACCGGTTAATGGCTAGTAAATTTTCACCCGGACGTTTTGATGCACCTCAGGTGGCAAGAGTCGTGACATATTCAGCAGAGGGAGAAGAAGTAATTAAAGATTTCATTGTCGATGGAATGACGCGAACTAAATATGTTTATGACAATAGAGCAAGAATTGAACAAGAGAATCCTGGTTTTGTATTTACAGTAAACGATATAACGCAGGATGTCATAGGTAACTCTGACGTAGTTCCAGCTTCGGAAAAGAAAGATGGTCAAGATGCGCTTACTTTAGTTCAATATATGCGCGCTGTTATTCCTCCTACAGTAGAACATACGAAAATAGCTCCTGATAGAATTGCAGCTCATTTAATTAATGGGTGGAGAAGTATGGTAGGAGATCAGATAGCCGAAAGATATTCTGCTGTCGCCGCACTTAACCTGTTGACCCATCCGAACACTAATATAGCAACTGATCAAGCGTTACAAAGAGAATTGCAAAAACAGTTAAACCGTATGGCGGGAGAAACTGAAGAAGAACGTGATAGACTGCAAGACGCTTTGGTTCAAATGGCACAAATTATTCGACAATCGAAAATAAATAAACCCGAAGTAGCAAAGGCCGCATATGTACTAGTCGCATCTGGTTCGGAAGTGATAGGCGGAGAAAAAGAAACCGCAAGACAGATATATGGAATGCTGCATAGTCCGAATGTCGAACAGAAACTACAAAGGGCTTATCCTGGTGCAGGAATTGGTGAGCAATCAGAGCGTGAGCTCGCAAGGGAAGAGTTAGGAGCTAGAATCGGACGTTTTTTTAGAAATAATAAGGACGAGCGCAATATTAGTGAATTGATGGGTACATTCAATTCAGCATTCCAAGATTCTGATTTAAGATTGGACCAATTAAATGATGTTTTGACATCAGAAAAACCAGTTCAGCAATACACAGAATTAAGGAGTGAGATTAATAGGGATAAATTAGAAGACAAATATAGATTGCAGCTCCAAAGACTTAATAGAAGAGAATTAAGCGATGCAGAAGTGAGATTACTTAATAACCTTGGGTTTAAGCGATATCTTGTTGATAGTGAGATACCTGGTTTAGTAAGAGCCATAAGTACTGCTCAGGATGAGGTAGCTAAAGCAAGAATTCAGGTAGCTAAATTTGCAGATGAAACTGAAAGAGAAGAGCTTGCCTCTGCAGGAGTCAGGCTAGAGGTATTCGACCAGGTATTAGAAGAAATAGCAGAGGTTGAAAGTCAAATATTAAGCGCGACCAACCCTAGAACAGTAACAGTAAAAGCTCAAGAATTGAATGGAATTTTAACGGACATTAACCGTCGGGTTAATCATCAGAGATCATCGCATGCTGTAGGATTAGAAATAGATAGAGCAAGTGGTACGAAATTTGCAGAAGGCCTTGGAGGCCCGCAAGCGAGACAATCTGCGATCAATTACGTATTGGGAAAATTTTCTAATACTATTGATGGAAGAAATATTAATGAAGCAAGAAGAATGATAGGGCAACTAGTTGGTCTTGACCCTGATTTATTTAATAAAGTAATTAGCGGTGATATACGTCTAGTCGTAGCATTGGATGAGCAAAGAAAAAGAATAAGAAGAGCAAGTGCTGATGTGGTAGAAGTTTTAGTAAGACCCGATGCTGTTGTTCAGTCTACAGTTACAACGGAAGAAGCGCGTATGGCCGAGCCAGCAGTTACCATGCCACAGATGCCTTTAGCAGAAGCGCTTAAACCCGTAGGAGAACCACCTGCTACAGAAGAAACAGTAGTCTTTGCAGAACAGGATATAGATGAAGTCAGGCTGGGGAGGAATAGAGAAAAGCTGGGTAGGTTATTAGAGGAAATGGGTGAA
Organism: uncultured Gammaproteobacteria bacterium; assembly: GCA_964576705.1. Lineage (GTDB taxonomy): Bacteria > Patescibacteriota > Microgenomatia > Levybacterales > UBA12049 > CAYMDS01. The sequence continues at coordinate 5,531 of CAZNVI010000025.1, forward strand.
AGATTACCAGAGATTGACCTTGAATCTAGTGAGTTAACTCCTGAAGAAAGAAGAAAGTTACAAGATTTAATAGATAGACTTGGTATGCTTGCATTTGGTCGTGATGGAACATCACTTATTATGACAGAAGTCTACCCTGCTATGTTAGCAAAGGAAAGAGCGAGACAGGAAGCAAGAGTCGCTGGTGAGATCGCTGATAATCATGACCTTACGAGTACTAGTAGATAATTATTAAAGAATAGAGTTATGTCAAAGGCAGAAAGAATCAGCGATTATCAGTCTCCATCTGGACCCCGGTTAGAACGTAAAAGAGATCATAAACGTCCAGACCAACTAGCAGATTACGTTATTGGAGCTATTGCTGAATTTCGAGCAGGCGAAAGAAGCGATCTTCCGGCTTTGAGAGACATTGCGGAAACTTTTGGCACTTCAAATTTAGCAGTTGTTAAGACACTTAGAAATCGTGGAATATATCCAACACTTGAAGCAGCTTATAGAGAGGCAAATATTGTTTATCCTTCAAATGAATGGGCATGGATGCTGGGAATTCTAGCTCTCGGCGGAAGTGCAAGCCCGCATAATATGCAAATTTCTTTAGCTAGTGCAGACCCTGACTTACTTAAGGCTTTTAGCCTAAGAGGAGCTAATCTTTTCCATTCAAATCCGATTACAAATTACCATTCTGTGCAATTAGATGGTAGAGAAAGTAAGAAAGTAATCTTTGGTAATTCATATATGATAAATGCGCTTGGTGATTTAAGAAAGGAATCCTGGCCGAGTACTATATCTGAAAGGCATGGGTGGATATATGACGATGATGAGTACATATGGTCTTTTCTCGAGGGTGCCTGTGAAGTCCGTGGTCATTTCTCAAATAAACCCAGCAAAAGAAGGATTTTAATAAACACAAACTTTCCACATGTAGCCAATACTATTTCAGATTTACTGGTTCGCGTGGGAGTAGAACAGCCAAGAGTTAGAACTGACTCAAGTGCCAGAGAAGGGATTAGGGGTGTTGAGATCGATAGAATTGATGACGTGAGATTCATAACTTCGCATATCCACTCGGTAAGTCCTAAGCGTGAAGAGATCCTTAAGCAGTTAAGAGAATCAGAGATAAAATCTCCTGCAAGGGTGAGTTCGCTCGATGAGGTACAGACTGAATGGGTAAGGCTTAAGAATCTACTTGGTCGAACTCCAAATTCTTCAGACATTCTTAGATTGAAACAATCAGGAGATACACCGTATTCATTTAGGGTTTATTTAAATTGGTCGGGTGAAGATACTTGGTTAAAAGCAGCTAGTTTTTTTGAAGATATGACAGAGATTAAAGAATATTCAGAATAAAGTAGTACTCTCAATTTGTTAATAGTTAATTATCGTACCCATGTCCGGATATATCAGATACTCCTTAAAGCTTAGCTTTCAAAGAAAGCTAAGCTTTGTTAGATTTGCCACTTGCGAAAATGAGCTTGATTTTGTTATCATTACGCCATGAGATTATATGATTTGGTCTTAGTTTTGAGATCATCGCTTTCTGATAAAGAAAGAGAAAAATTATTGGGTACTGTAAAAGATTGGCTTGGAAAAGCTAAAGTCGTAACAGAAGAATCATGGGGCCAGAAGCCTCTCGCATATAAAATAAAAAAAGAGCTATCAGGTGTTTATCACAAAATGGAACTTGAATCTGAATCCATAGCAGGAGATTTTGAGAAGAAATTAAACGCCCAAGATAATATATTGAGACATCTACTTCTCAGAAAGAAGTAGAGTCATAAGGTCAAAACGACCCGCTTCGCCAAAGCGATAGCGAGGTGAGCAAAGAGTCAGAGAAAAATTCAAAACTTTGACTCTCTGCAGCTGTGACTCTTTGAAATTTTCATTATGGCACGTTCATTAAATAAAGTTCAATTAATCGGAAATTTGACTAGAGATCCTGAATTGCGCTACACACCATCGGGGGCCGCGGTATGCACATTCGGTCTTGCGACTAATAGATCATGGAATACAGATGCAGGTGAAAAACATGAAGAGACGGAGTTTCATAATATAGTCTCTTGGAATAAGTTAGCTGAACTTTGTAGCCAATTTCTTGCAAAAGGCCGAAAAGTATATGTAGAGGGAAGATTGGCGACTAGAACTTGGCAGGCGCAGGATGGAGCGCAGAGGACCAGAACAGAAGTAGTAATCGATGACATGATTTTACTTGATAATAAATTCACATCAAAACAAGAGGGTGATTCATCGAGCGTGCCATCGAAAACTCAGGCTACACCTACTAAATCCGACTCTAAGCCGGCACCGAAGCAAGATGAAAGTAAAGAGGAAGAGGCAGCTGTAGAGTCAAATGATAATACAGATGTCCCGCCCGATGATATACCGTTCTAGGGTTAAATCCTAAATACTAAGCTCTAAATCCTAAATACATTTTAGAATTTAGAAATTAGAATTTGGAGTTTCTCCTGAAAGGAGTTTTATGGCTAAACAAAAAACATTTCGCAGAATGAAGAAACCGGTTCAAGCTCCTAGTGAGTGTTATTTCTGTAAAGAAAAAAAAGAACCTGTATATAACGATACCAGTGTCCTATCACGTTTTATAACTGATAGAGGTAAAATTACAGCCAGATCGCGAAACGGTCTTTGCGCCAAGCATCAGAGAGTTTTAGGTGACTCGGTAAAATACGCGAGACATTTGGCACTTCTTCCTTTTGTAGTTAGAGATTAAAATTCAGTTTCCCGGTTTTCGCCTGTTTTAAAGCTAAGCTTTAATTTAAAGAAAAGCTTAGCTTTTTTACCTTTTAAATTATCTTATTGAAGGTAAGTTGGTATTGTGTAATAATGGTAAAATTGCTAAATAGTATGAATTCCAGAATCTTACGATTAGTTTTGGTAATAATGCTTTCCGGTTTAGTGGGTTATGTAATTGGTGTTAATAAGATAAAGTTTGATTGGGCGAATTACCAACCCCAGATTCTAATTACTAGTAAGGAGCCACCACCGTCAGTTTCTAAAGTTGATTTTACACCTCTTTGGGCTGTCATCCAAAAACTTGAAGGCACATACTATCAGAAGACTGATTTAGATGCGCAGAAAATGTTAAACGGTGCTATTTCCGGACTCGTCGGGAGCTTGGAAGATCCATATACCGTGTATTTGCCACCAGCGCAAAATGATGATTTTAAAGAAGTAATGGCAGGAAAATTTGAGGGAATTGGTGCTGAGTTAGGAATGAATGGTAAACAAATTATAATTCAAGCCCCTTTAGATAACAGTCCTGCATCAAAAGCCGGTCTTAAGCCGCAAGACGCGATACTCGAGGTGGATGGTGATGCTACGGTGGGATGGACCCTTTCACAAACTGTAGATAAAATTAGAGGTCCTAAAGGAACCAAAGTTTCGCTTTTGATCCTTCATGAGAAAGATAAATCCCCTAAAACTATAGATATAATCCGTGACACGATAACGGTAGAAAGTGTCATATCATGGGTTAAGCCCTTAAACAGTATCGGAAAAATCACTCTCAATGATTCACTTAAATCTCATGCAAATGAAAAAGTAGCATATGTCCGTCTTTCGCAGTTTGGTGATTCAGCCAATCGAGAGTGGGTGGATGCGATAAATGAAATTAGCATGAATTTACAGCAGGACAAGTCTATAAAGGGCGTTGTGGTAGATCTCAGGAATAATCCTGGCGGATATCTCACGCAAGCCGTCTTTATCGCTTCAGAATTCATAAAAAGCGGAACTGTAGTCTTAGAAGAGGATAGGCAGGGAGAGCGAAAGAAGTTAGATGTTTCAAGACAGGGCTTACTTTTAGATATACCTGTTGTTGTGCTTATAAATAAAGGTTCAGCATCCGCATCTGAAATAGTAGCAGGTGCCATGAGGGATCATAAAAGAGCTAAATTAGTAGGAGAAACTTCTTTCGGTAAAGGCACTATTCAGCAAGCAGAAGATTTAGGAGGCGGTTCAGGTATTCATATTACTATAGCCAAATGGTTAACGCCGAATGGTACATGGATACATGGAAAAGGGTTGACGCCTGATGTCGATATTAAGCTTAAGGACACAGATGATACGAACCCTAACTCAAATACACATGACGGTCAGTTGGAAGCTGCAGTTATTGAATTAGTGAAGTGAAATTTTTATTTCAGTTAGTTTTAAGTTTTATATATTAAGCTACTATAATGCGGAGACTAATTCTTTGGATCATCGTTCTTCTGGTTATATTGGGTGCGCTTAGTGCTTTAAAGCAAAATTCACCGGCAATTCGTAATTTAGCTGATCAGACTCTTGATAATTCAACCGGAAGTATAAAAATCGTCTCAGAAGAATCTGTCGTCATAGACGTGGTCAAGAAAGCAGGTCCATCGGTAGTGACCATTTCTGCACAAGTGGCAACACGGCCACTTTTTAATGATAATGATTCATTTTTCTTTTTTGATAGACCATCTGAGAGATCTACAGAACCCCAAAATATAGGCTCAGGTTTCGTAGTTTCAGATGATGGATTCATAGTGACGAACAAACATGTGGTATCAGAATTGGAAACTACATATACAGTCATCACGCAGGATGATAAGAAATTTAAAGTAGAACGGATCTATAGGGATCCTTTAAATGACATAGCTATAGTTAAAGTAAATCCATCGGAGAACGGCGAAAGTCTTAAGCCGTTAACTTTAGGCGATTCGTCTAAATTGCAGGTAGGGCAACTAGTGATAGCTATAGGAACACCGCTTGGGGAATTTAATAATAGCGTAACTACAGGCGTAGTATCGGGCTTAGGTCGCGGGATCATAGCCGGATCTGCTTTTGAAGGGTTTGCGGAACAATTAGATAATGTTATACAAACAGATGCTGCGATAAATCCCGGAAATAGCGGCGGCCCTCTTTTGAATTCCGAAGGAAAAGTTATAGGAGTGAATACTGCAGTTTCCCAAAGCGGCCAAAATATAGGATTCGCATTACCTATAAATGTAATAAAAGATTCCTTAAATAATTTTAATCAAACAGGACAATTCAATCGTCCCTTCTTAGGCGTTTCTTACCAAATGATAAGTAGGGAGGTAGCACTTAGAAATGACATTCCGCAGGGGGCATATATAAGAAGTGTGTCTGAAGGGTCTGCTGCAGATAAAGCAGGTCTTCAGGCAGGAGATGTGGTTACGAAGATTGACGGTACGGACTTAAGATCCGACAGAACAGAGTTGGCTTCTGTGATAAGTAAAAAAAAGGTAGGGGATACGTTAAAGCTTACAGTTTGGCGTGAGAATGAAGAAACAGGAGAGGATGAGACTTTTGAAATTAACGCAGTATTAGAAGCAGCACCGGAGCAATAATATAAATGTCAAATTTCAATCCTTCGACAAGCTCAGGATTGACCCTGAGTCAAATCGAATGGGTCAAATATCCAATTTCAAATGTCAAACTCTATTAGAGAATTTTGCTTTAAGCATTTGATATTTGTCATTTGGTATTGGTAGTATTTGATATTCTTGATTTGGCTCTTGCAT
>CAZNVI010000025.1:11149-15973 GCA_964576705.1 uncultured Gammaproteobacteria bacterium
GATATTTGTCATTTGGTATTGGTAGTATTTGATATTCTTGATTTGGCTCTTGCATACTGTTTTTTTGTTCTATATAATACTATAAATAAACCATACTTACTATATAAAATATGGCACAAAGTTCTAAGAAAAAAACAACTAAAAAAACCACTTCTGCAGATAAATCAAAAGTTACCAAATCAAAAAGCAGAGATTTAAAACAAGTTTCATCCGCCCCTGAAACACCGAAAACTTCATCTATACGCTCTCTGAAAGTTAAGCGCTCTTACGTTGCCGTAGTATTAGGTATTCTTATACTAGTTACTATAGTTTATTTAGGTAGAAATTTGATTGTGGCAGCAATGGTAAACGGTCAACCCATTTCCAGATTATCAGTCGTTCGCGAGCTTGAATCACAAGGAGGAAAACAAGCATTAGATTCGCTTATCACAAAACAGCTCATATTGCAGGAGGCAAGAAAGAAAAACGTCGCAGTCTCGTCATCTGACGTTGATGCAGAAATGAAAAAAATCTCTGATAATTTAGCACAGCAAGGACAAAAACTCGATCAGGTGCTTTCGCTTCAGGGAATGACCAGAGATCAGTTAGTGGAACAAATAAAGCTTCAGAAGATGCTTGAGAAGATGGTAGGTAAAATAGAAGTAACAGAAAAAGAAGTGGATGACTATATCACAAATAACCAAGAGTCATTACCTACTGATCAGGATGAAGCATCTATAGCAGCAAATGTAAAAACCAGCCTTACACAACAGAAGTTAAATGAAAAAGCACAGAGTATGCTTGAGGCTCTTCGTAAAAACGCCAACATCAACTACTTCGTGCAGTATTAAAACAGTTTAGCCTCGTTTTTTTGACAAAACCTCCAAAGTGTCCTATACTATCCTATAGTCTATGAATGCTGAAAGTGGATCTTTATCTCAGCAAGTTATATTAGACAATTTGAGGCCAAACGACGCAAGTCCGTATAGGCGAATTATCCGGCGGGTTAATTGGTTACCACCTGAAAGATTCCCTTATTTATTTCATACTTCTTCACGAGAGTTAGGAAGTGTCGATCCAGTCTTCTGCCAGAGCTTTGACTACAAACTGTTTGATCGGGTTGTCCCGGTTACATATGTACTTCCATTTCCCCACGTAAATCGAGTTAAAAGGGTTTCTGAGGTGTGGAGTCCTAATAAAAGCGAAGGATTTTCCATGTCAGGACTACCATATACATATTTGAGAGTTCCTAAAAATGGTAAGGATTATGGGCAGATAAGGATGGGAAGCACAATGCTAGATCAATATTTATTGGCAGCTGAAAATAGCGGTATGGTATTCTCAGTTCACTTGACAGAGATAAGCAAACACGGCTTAAGATCTAATTTAAAAGAAGTAATTTCCCTTGGGGCACTTCCGGTAATTGATGCATGTCAGTTTCTTTATCCATCACCGATCGGTTTAGGCACAGGTGGAATAGAGACGCATCTTGAAGATGATATTTATCGACCTGAAGCTACTGGTTACCAGTCATTGTTGGAGTACGTAGATGGTCTTCCTAAATCTCCTCATAGAACCGCCGTAATTGATCTTGCGAATAAATTAACTTCTTTGAGCCCTGAACAAGTTACGCATAGGGTTTTCGGTGGAATCGTAGAAGAAAACCGTCAAGCCTTCATGCGGGCTGCACAATCTGGAAATAGACTATTACTAAATCTTAATCACTAATTCTTCAACTTGATTACATACTGAAACAGTTTCTGTGTTATTCCATACTGTTTCTTAAAATACCGTAAATCATCATCTGTAACTTTTTCTAATTTATTTTTAGACAGATATTTGTCTATCTCTTTTTTACCTCTTACAAGGGTGTCTTGATATTTGGGTTCATGGTTTAAGATAGCTTCAAGTACATTGCCGCTTGTATACCTAAGCTCAGGATAAGATTTTTCGTAAATTAATAGAACATCCTTAATTAACAAGGATGTAATGGCTTTTATATCTATATCATTAATATAACACGAGCTTAAAAAATTTCTAATGAGATTCCTTATTATGCGCTTTCGGCCATCTTTTCCGGTCTGTATATACTCTTCTGAGAATAAAAAAACTAACGATTTCAAATTATTTACAATAATTTTTGTATCTGGCGTAATACTTTTATTTAAGGTCTTGAATAAGGGTGAAAAAAGTGAAGTCTCAAATATATTAATATCATCAGTTTCTATGACAGACTGAACTCGCTCTAGTCCTATTACTGATTCAGTTGATGGATTTACCAATTCTTTGATTCGCATGTCAGTGTAATCGACATAATATTTAATCGAGATTGTATTGCCTATTTCTAAGAAACTTTCAGGCTTAGAAAGAGGATTATGTCCCGGGAAGATTTTTACAGCGCGAGGATAGAAGAATTCTACTTGGGGACCACAGAGTCGCATGTTATCTGCAAAATTAATACCCCCGCCCTGCATCCATAAATTTGTATCTTTATTTCCCAATATTGCTCTTGACCCTACGAATTTTTTTATAAGTCCAATTATTTCTGGATTCTGTGTGATTTCAGTTGAATGTACTGTTTCTTTATTGAAAGAAGTAATCCATATTTTATTGGGGTCTATCCTTAATGTATCTACATAAAATTTCCAAAGCATTTCAACTGTCTTTGCTTCGTTAAAGATTCCTATTTCAAACGCACCAGGCATCTCGAAAAAGGTTAGATGAGTATCGTCACCTACTTTGTCCATATCGAAATGCCGAAAACATTTTTGAACTAATACCTGCTTTTTAGGCTTTGCTTTCAGTTTACTCCTAGTAATTGGATCAAGTTGGATTAGGCCGGCGCTCATGTTGAAGCTCATGGGGAATGCAGGATGCACGAGGGGTGCGCTCGGGATTGTAGTAAATCCTAGGGAGTTATAATACTCCAACCATTTCTGTCTTACATCTATCGCAGTCTTCATTTTAGAGTTACCAGATTATACTATAAGACGATTATTATAGCAAAAGAACCTGCTTGACAAGGAGTACCCAAACATGAGTATGATATGGGAAAGGTATTAGGTTCAAGGTGCAAGTATTTTACTGCTTTTTGTTTGAACCTTGTACCTGAAGACTTGTATCTTACCGGGGGGGGGTGATAATAAATGGCTAAAAGAAAATCAGTAAAAAGTAAGAATAAATCAGTACGTCGTTCAAGTAAGAGTTATAACCTTACCCAAGGCAATACGAATGAATTTCTATTAATGTTGGGAGGGGGAGCGTTCGTTTTGTTTTCCTTAATTTATTTTTTTAATACCAGATAAGTCCGTTAATCCCTAGGAAATAATTTGTGTTTTTTGTAACGCAATTTTTTCGTATCCCTTAAGTATTTTAACTTTATTTAAATTCTCCGGTTTATTCAGAAATCTGACTATAGTTTTATACATGTCGTAGTCGAAGACATAGTCAGGTTCAGAGGTGCAAAGGTCCAAAGCTGCAAAGTTGTAAACGCTGTCTTCATCTTGGGCTTTTATTTTTCCCAGATAACACCATTTATCTATTAAAAAATTTTCTGACTGATTAGTTAGTTCGTTCTTTTCTTGGATTATAATAGGACCTTCAAATGGCCAAGGTTTGATTTTAGTTTTATAGAAAGCTGTAGTGAAACGAAGATTATAAAAGAGTGGTTGCTCTTTATTTATACAAGCACCTGAGCATTTTCCAAGTCTATACCCGAAGCATGCAGATTTGTTCCGCTGTGCGGCGGATTCAAGTCCAAGCAGCTTTTCACAAAGCTTATATTCTTTAGCTATATTAGCAAGAAATGTTTTGGCTTCCTTTTTCGATTTAAAAAATCCAAGGAAAGAGTCAAGATGGTTACTGCTAATTTCACCCATTGTATCCATGCGAATAGTGTTATAGTCATCATTTGTAACCACCGTAGTCAAAGCTGTTAGTTCGCGTTTATTCCGGAGCATTCTGTTATAAAGCGGAAGAAGTGATTTTATAAGTGATGATTCGAGCAATAGCGCACCCAATTCTCCTGCAGTAGTTATAGTTTCAATACTAGCTACTTGCTGTGCTATATTCATTTCGCGAAAATTTTCTAAGTCGGCTGAAAAATGCGATAAAACTCTATCTTTAATATCTATACTTTTTCCTACGTATAAAGGCATACCGGTATCAGAATAAAATATATACACTCCTGGCTGTTCAGGGAGATCGTCAAGATCTTTCTCGCTCAGTTTTATGGGAATATTAGGTCTTCTGAGAGCGATATTCACCGCATTAGTGAATTTATCTAGCGGGAAAAGTGAGGCTGTCTTATTATAAAATTCCCAAATAATCTTCGCATCATCGAACGCTCTATGTCTGTTTTCGCACATCAGATCAAATCTTTCGATTATAGAATCAAGATTGTGACGCTTAAAGGAGGGGAAGAGGTGGCGTGAGAGTTTTACAGTACAAAGATGTCTGAGTTTAAAATCGATATTTTCTCTTTTAAATTCATATTTTAGAAAACTGTAATCGAATCTTACATTATGGGCGACGAATACAGTATCGACTAACATTTCAAGAATGTCATTTTTTATTTCTCTAAAGGTCGGTTTATCTTCCAGATCTTTCGCAGTAATACCTGTGATCATTTCAATTTCTGTCGGCAAATGCGATTCGGGATTTATTAAAGTATGGTAAGTATTAATGATTTCGTTATTTTCTACCCTTAAGATTCCTATTTCGATGATTCTCCCGAATCTTGCAGATGTACCTGTGGTTTCGATGTCTACGAAAGAAAGTTTATCCGGCAGCATGGAGGAATATACTACCAAACTTGTTGCATCGTTGCAATCTATGTAAAATAAT
>CAZNVI010000026.1:0-3860 GCA_964576705.1 uncultured Gammaproteobacteria bacterium
AGTTGGTGAAATTCCGCAATCCTTTTTAGGCTCAGTGCCTTTCAAAAAGTATTCAAGGTAGGCTGAGGTTGTGGCGACTGTTGTTTTCAGGCCTTTTTCTTTACAGATAGTCAATTGAGTTACTCCTGATGGCGGTATAAAGGACTCTCTCGTGGTATTCTTAAGCAGTTGTTCCATAATGAGCCTCCATATAGGCGCAGCACCAGATGATCCCGCGACCCGATTCATAGGCGAATTATCGTTATTTCCTACCCATGCACCTACAGCTAGACTGGGAGTAAACCCTATAGTAAGTGAATCACGATAATCTTCGGTAGTTCCGGTTTTCACCGCAGCAGGGCGGGATAGAGTGAGTGATCCACCGAAAACTTCAGCCCGAGCATTGTTATCAGAAAGGATGGATGAGATTAGAAACGCGATATCACGATCTATTACAATTTTTGAATTATCTTCCTTCTCGAAAATAATATTTCCTTTTTTGTCGGTAATTTGAAGAATGGATACAGGCTCAAATCGCTCACCGTTATTTGCAAATGTTGAAAACGCATTTGTCATTTGAAGAAGCGGTATCTCGCCTGAACCGAGAGCCAGAGATAGGCCATAATCTGTCTGATCCGATAATGTGGTGATGCCGAGTCTTTCAGCCATTTCAATCCCATTTGAGACTCCTATCAGATCCATTACTTTAACTGCAGGTATATTTAGAGAATTCGCAAGTGCGTATCGAACGGTAATATTACCCCTGAATCTACCGTCATAGTTTTTGGGCTTGTAGTCTCCTTGGAATGTTATCTCTTCATCTTCTATGATAGATCCTGGTGTAAGAATTCGCTCTTCGAATGCTTTCGCATATACGATTGGCTTAAATGAAGATCCGGGTTGCCTGGGTCTTAATACCATATTTATTCTGCCATTTTTTTCATCGCTCCAATCCCAGCTTCCGACCAGAGTTAGAATTTCGCCAGATTGAGGATCTAGAGCGACTGCTGCTCCATTAGTTACGTCGCTTCCTGCGAGTTTTTTGATCTGGTTTCTTACAGTCGTTTCTGCGTATTCCTGAAAAGAAAGGTCGATGGTGGTTTTTACTGTGTATCCAGACCGAGCGACTGATTGTTCACCATATTTTTCTATAAGTTCTTCTTTCACCATAAGCGCAAAATGCGGTGCTATTTGATTCAGTCCATCGCTTGATGGGTTAAAAAGAATTTCTTTTTCTTTCGCTGTTTCTTCTTCAGTTGAATTTATGAATCCTTCCTTTCTCATCTCAGATAACACGATATCTCTTCTGTTGAATGCTTTAGTAGTATCACCTGAGATAGGAGAGAACGCAGAAGGTGCCGGTAAGATACCGACTAGAAGAGCGCTTTCTCCGAGATTAAGCTCTGATGCTTTTTTGCTGAAGTACGTTTCTGCGGCATCCTCCACCCCGAACGCTCCTTCTCCGAAATAAACTGTATTCAGATACATCTCGAGAATATCGTCTTTTGAATATTTTCGTTCCAGCTCTAGTGCGAGGATAAATTCCTGGTATTTTCTTAAGAAACTTCTGTTTTGCGAGAGTAAGGTGTTTTTAATAAGCTGTTGTGAGATGGTAGACCCTCCCTGGGAGATGCCTTCTTGTTGGATGTTCACTACGAACGCACGAACTATACCGCGGAGAGAAAAACCCGGATGTTCGTAAAAATCTTTATCCTCTGAAGCGATAGCCGCATTTTTTAGATTATCGGGAATTTGATCTAAAGCAACTGTTTTCTTCGTTCTGGCTTCGTAAAATGTAAAAAAAGGTTTATCGTTCCGATCAGTAAGTACGACCCCGGCATTTTTTTTAACCATTATGTTTTCTTTGCTCGATAGATCCCGAACGAAGTATGCATAAGTGAGAACGGGAGTTGCTACAAAAATAAAAATACAAAAGGCTAAGGCGTATAAAATTGGTTTTTGACTGCGTTTAAGAAATATTTTAAATTTCTTGCGAGACAGGAGGCTATGTGTCTTATTAAGCACTTTATTTTTTACATCTGATAAATCATCAATAATTCCTTTATTATCCATAATTTTTTAATAAGTTTTATTAATTTGTATTGTTCGAGCGAAAGCGAGAACTTCTCACTTCGTTCGAAGAATAGAAGTTGGCAATTTTATATCTTTCTAATCTATTACAGAATCAAGATACCTCTGCTATAATTTTGCAATAAAATGGTATGAAAGTCACGAATGCAGATTGGCTTATGGTAATTAATAATCAATTTTATTAATAAATAATACCATGAAAGCTGAAGATAATGCTGTAATCTTTTCGGATCGGTTTTCAGCAGGGAGAGATTTGGCAAGACAATTAATTCAATATAAAAAGTATAAACCCGTGATTTTAGCGCTTTCCAGGGGAGGAGTGCCCGTATTTTTCGTTTTAAATCTTTCGGCAGGTTTTTTTGATATTTTCCAGAATCTGCTTGTGTCCTCCTAAGATCACTCCTGCAATTTATTTATTATTATCTCAGACTTTTTATATTTTGCAGAAATCATCAGCCCTGCTATAATATCTCCAGATGTTTAGAAGCATACCCCGTACCCACTATCTTCTGGCAATCCTTAGTACTGTTTTTATATTTTTATTTATTTCTCAAGCGTCTTTTTTCGCTGGTAAGACCATAACGTATTTGATTTTCGCGATATTTGTCACTTTGAACGTATGGTTTGGCGGGTTACGTTTAGGGATATTTACTATTTTTATATCTGTTATAAGCGGTCTAATATTTTTTTTAATTCCTCTTAATTTTCTGTCATTCTTATTCATCATCTCATCTCTCGAGCTGTTGATGTTTTTGATCCTTTGTGTATTGGTGTCCCTTTTTATCGAAAAGTATAAAAAATCAGATGTGGTAAGTCAGCATATTAAGTTAGAAAAAGAACTTATGCAAAATATTAAGAAACTAGAGAGTAATGTTTCTGCTATGCAGAAAGAAGTTAAACTTCGAGATGAGTTTTTATCTATTGCGTCCCATGAATTGAAAACACCATTGACATCTATGTTACTTAAAATTCAAATGATACTGCACAATATTCGCAATGTATCTTTAGCGAATTTTTCAGTTGAGAATTTAATGCGACAACTAGAAACAGCAGAAGGACAGACGAAACGTTTATCACAGATGATTAACGATCTATTAAATGTCTCACTTATTACTACAGGAAGAATGAATTTAGAACTTAAAAACGAAAGCATATCAGATATCGTTCGAGAAGTAGTTAAAGAATTTGAAGAGAAACTTAAAAGAGACGAAATTTCTTTATCTCTTGAAGCGAAAAATTCTCACAATGCTATGGTGGATAAAGTTCGGATAGCCCAAGTGCTGGCAAATCTTATCACAAATGCTATAAAGTACGGGAAAGGCAAGCCAATCGAGATAGAAGTTAAAAGCAATAGTTCGAAAGCGTTTATAATCGTAGCTGACAATGGTATAGGAATACCCGCAGACCAGAAAGAAAAGATATTTTCACTTTTTGAAAGGGGTATAAATGGTAAAGAAGTGCAAGGCCTAGGGGTGGGACTTTACATCGCGAATCAAATTGTCAAAGCACATAACGGGAAAATTAAAGTAAAAAGCACTCCTGGAGACGGATCAGAATTTATAGTAGAACTACCGGTAAAATAATCTGATAGATTTATTTACATTCTAGTGTCCCTGAAGATCAGGAAGCATGGCGCGATCAGTTTCAATTTCAGTAGCTTGGGCAGTTTGTAATCTGTCTTGTGCGTTTTTTACTGCTTTCGATAGAGTTTCCTCAGATGCGTAATTAGGTCCTGGGTGTCTTGCAGTGTTCAAGGCTTCGTGTGCAGTGCGAACAGCATAGTTTGCATC
>CAZNVI010000026.1:3960-15706 GCA_964576705.1 uncultured Gammaproteobacteria bacterium
CCGTAATAATGAGTGACTATATAATCGGTGTCTTTTACAAATGGATCTCGTGTTATTTTTCTTCCTGCTAGATACTCTATTTCAGGCGCATTCCACCACGAAATACCTGCTATATTAGCGTTTTTAGGGAGTGTTTCCACAAACTTAGAAGTATTTATTTGCGAGTTTAGTAGGTGAGTATATGAGGTTAAAGGAAGTGGTTTTTCGTTAAGAAATATAAGGTTTTGTGAAATTATTTTCTCGTCAGTAAATGAATTAGATTTATAAATTTTAAAATAAAAAGAGTTTAAAAGCGTAAATACGAGGATTAAAACCATGATCAAAATATTTTTCTTATTTCTTTCTTCTAGTATTACATCTACACATAAAGGGAGAATAATGATAAATGCCAGAATTGAAGGCAAGAAATGCCTATACCAGTTCGTAGATCCCAGAAATAGAAAATAAAGCGTATAGAAAAGGCTGAAAAATGCTAAAGATATTGCGATATAGTTATGTCTTAGTTTTTTAAATACAGTGACACATGTCGTAATTATTAAAATAGAAAATAGTGTTCCGTTTATATTAAAGATATATCCTAACATATCAAGTCTTTTATCTATAAGAGAGAGCTTAGGTTGCGAAAGGATATTCCATGCTTGCCAGTTATCTCGCAAAATTCTTTTAAAATGCGCATATGAAAGGGATTCTGATGAAAATATATATAAATACCATGTAAAAAATACCACCAAAAATCCGCTTAAAACTAACGCTAAATTTCTAAAGATCGTAACTCTTTGTTTCTTCGAAAAAATATGGATTAGTAAAAATTGTAAAATCACAGGAAGTATAGCAAGTGTATAAACTTGTTTAGTAAGAATACTTAATGATAGAAATATCCCGCTTAGAAAATATTGTTTTTTAGATATCATTATCAGTGAAATTATAAAAAACACAAATCCCGGAAGTTCACCTAGAACATGGGAAGAGAAGAAATAGAATAAAGGGGTGATGATTATAAGTATCAGAAAAATTATCTTCTGTAATCGGTTTTCATATACGTATCTTTGGGCGAGGTATATGAAAATGGTCGTAAATAATAGCATGATGATTCTGGGTGTCAGCGGTGAATCATCTATAATCAAAAGTGATGCAGGTATAAGTAGGGCTGGGCCGGTGGTGATGTTCGGATCGAATTTAGCTGTAAATGTAGTATAGTCTAAAAAATCATGACTTAAGTGGTAGCTTATTTGTAGATTATAACCTTCATCAAAATCGATAGGAGTAAATAATATTCTACTGGCGATTTGGGTGTAAATAAAGAGTAATAATACTGTGATAATAAGACTGCCGATAAATTGCCTAGATAAAATTTTGTTCTTCATAATTGATTGTCGTATATTATATCAGGGTGTGGACTTGGATTGTAAAAAATGTGATAGACTATATATTCAAGGATGCTTAAGAAATCCCGTATTTACTATCTAAATCTTTTTATAATTCTTCTTTTCTTTTCCGTAATATTATTTTTTTATTTACGTAATATAACACAAGATGTTTATGCAGGAGATATCGGAGATATCGCGACCGCAGCTGCGCTATTCGGGGTACCACATCCGCCCGGATATCCGACACTTACTTTACTGGGGTTTATTTTTTCTAAATTACCAATTCCTATTCCTACTATTTCCAGAATTGCTTTAGTATCTGTAGCAACATCTATGACTGGATTAGTCATATATTTTCGTTTCGTATCTGATCTGATAAAAGAGAAAAGTAAAGATACATTTTATGATTTGGCTAACTTAGTAGTAGTACTTTTATCTACAGCTATATTAGGTTTTTCATACTATTACTGGTTATATGCAGAAGTGCCTGAGGTTTTCGCGCTGAATAATTTTTTCATTATCGCGATGTATTATACGGCTTACATCTTTTATAAAACGAAAGACCTTGGTTATTTGTACCTCACGTCCTTTATCGTAGGTTTATCTATGACGAATCAGCAAGCTGTTATGTTCGTATTTCCAGGACTTTTCGTATTCGTAATTCCAGAATTACTCGGAATGGTATTTAAGAAAAAAAATAAAATTTCTTTAATTAAGGGAGGAATTTATAAATCTTTAAATATCTTTAAGAATGTCCTGATAGTATTTTTACTAGGTTTAATTCCTTATATATATGTGTTTATTTCTGCATCCACAAATCCTCAGATAAATTGGATGAAAGCGCCTACAGTCTATAACTTCATACGATTGATGCTCAGAATGGATTATAAATTTGGTGAAAATTTAGTAGATGTTACCCAGAGAATAGTCGTGCAGCAGGTATATTTCTCAACACTCATAGATACATTTTCTCTAGTTATAGCAAGCATCGGCGTAATCGGAATGGTTTATATTTTCATAAAAAATAAAAGAATTTTTACCGCATTTATGACAGGATTTATATTTGCCGGTCCCTTATTTATTTTTATCATCACACCTGAAATTATAGATCCAGATGAATTGGGGATAGTAGAGCGGATGTTCATGCATTCGTTAGTGCTGTTTTCTTTTTTTATACCTTTTGGATTTACAGCTATTCAAAAAATATTTTTTAAATTATTACCACGTAGAATTTATGGCGTGATATTTTTAATACCGTTTTTTATAGTTTTATTGCAGATGATTTATTATAACTTTCCGAAAACTGATTTATCGAAAACTAAGATTGGGTCGAATTTCGCAAGAGACATCCTTAATCCATTGCCCGAAAATTCAGTGGTTTTTTTACTCGGCGATTTGGGTACCTTAAATACCTGGTATGTGCATTATGTAGATGGATACAGAAAAGATATTAAATTGGCCGGGTCATTTGGTGACCGTAATGATTATGAAAATGAAATTTACAATAAGTTTAAGCAAAAAAATAAAGACTCTAAATTAAGAATAGAAACTGTGGTGGTAAAACAGTTGCCGGAAATACTAAAAACACGAAAAGTATATTCGATGTTTCAATTTCCCTTAGGTAGGAAAGATTATATGTGGGTACCTAAGGGGTTGGTATTTGAATTAACTAAGGTAAGTGAAATCCCGGATAAAGAAGAATATTTAAAGCAGGTAGCGGAAATTACGAAGCAATACCATATAGCTTATAGGGATAAGCTTATCCCATCAGAACAAAACAACATCGCACCTTACATGAGTAAGCAATATGCAAATGCTTTTAATCACATCGGGGATTTTCTTTATGTAAGATTTAACGATCTACAAAACGCCTATTCGTATTATTCAAGGGCGCAAATCATAGATCCCCAAAATCCTCTGACCTACGCAAAATTAGGGATAATCCAAGCTGAATATCCGAATCAATGTAATCTAGCTGTCGAAAATATCGACACGTCAATAGAAATGTATAAAATCTACAGACCGTATTATACATTTGCTCTCAGAATTTATAAAAAATGCAAGGTAGAAGAAAAGAAAATTTCCGAATTAAAGACTGCTTATAAAAAGCTATTTCTTAAAGACCTCGAAAAGGATCCGCATTACTAACAGAAATTAATCGAGATTTATTGAGACTAATAGAGATTAAGTGAAGACGATTATTTACTATCACGACTCTTTGCTTTATAGGAAGAGGTTATAAAATTATTGAGTTTTATACTTAATTTATCTGCTATTTCTTTATACTTGTAATAGGTTTTTGAATCAATCTTCTTTCTTTCAAATAATAATTCTAGCCAGTGATTAGAAGCTTCGGCTAATGACCCTCGAGAGTTATAATAAAATTTAATACGATCTAAGTAATGAAACCTAGAGTAACCTTCTGCGATGTTTGCACCAGTAGAATCAGTAGATGAGATGAATTGATCTCCAATTATTTTTTTATCTTGCCAACTCAAAGCTTCATAAATTTGCCAAGCGAGTCTTGATAGTTCTCGAGATAATTTATATACCTCAAGGTCAGTTAACTTTATAAAATTTACCATAAGACAATAGATATAATTAATCTTAGAAGGAATTGTGGGTATTTACAACAAATCTCTAAAAATTTCAATTAATTTCTATCAATCTCTAGTTTATAATTTATTCCCTCGTTTATTCCCTTTAAATAAGCTATAAAGCTTTTCAGGTTTCCTTTTATTAATATTTGTGCTCCATAATAAGGAAGGCGGATAGAGAATTGGCCAATATAATTTGTAATTTTCCGAAGTCCATCTACATTCTTTTTAATATAAATAAAAGGATTCCTGGCATAATAATAAGCTCGAAAAGGGGTTAAGACATTCGATCCAGGATTGCCGGTAGATGTAGAAATATAATGTCTCACCAAAGGCTTAGGTAGGAGTCTGCATGTATATCCTGCTTTAATCGCTTTTTGGCAGAAATCGACATCTTCGTAATAAATGAAATATTCTTCAGGAAGTAGTCCAATTTTTTCAAACAAGTCTCTTTTCACTATCATACATGCGCCGGTAATAAAATCTGTTTTCGAATATAAGGATATTGTTCGATCCGCCAATCGACGGAGAGAACTATTCCTACTTCTCGCTACGCTCGCAGGGTAATGTCTAGTAGATGTTTTATAATGATTAACAGCTTTATCCATATATAAATGCTTGGTGTAGCCGAAAATTTTATTTAGATACCCACCAGCGAACCAGATTTTAGACGAATTATTAGCATAGGTAATAATAGGACCTGCGATGCCCGCATTCGGTGTGTTTTCCATGAAATTCACTAATTCACTTATAAGATTTCTATTCGCAATAGTATCCGGATTCAGAATGATCACATATGATACATTTCTAATTTTCAGTAAATATTTAATTCCCACATTATTTCCTGCAGCAAATCCTTTATTCGTCTTATTTATCATTAATTTTACTTTAGAAAACTTTTTATGTACTATATTTACGGTTTCGTCTGTAGAATCGTTATCTACTACAACGCATAAAATATTTGAGTATGTGTTTTTTAGTACATTGTCCAGACATTTTTCAATGTACAGTTCTGAATTATATGTAAGAACTACAATGCCGACTAAGGGAGGGCTCATAATATTATTTTTTACACATCGCGACTAAATATAGATATGGAGGGTTAGTTTTCTTAGTTAGTTTTTCAATTTTATAATTTTCCCAAGGACGCATTTTAAGTAAAAATCTGAAGAAAGGAATTGGTATATTTTTATGTAGAAGCTTGTAAAGTTTAATAATAGTAAAATTTAATTTTCTTTGTCCGAAAATTTGTATGTGTGAAAATTGTCTTAATATATCAATCAATTCTCGATATGTAAATTCTCTAATGTGATAAGGATTATCACCAAACGATGACAGTTTATTCGGTGTCGACATAATATATATACCACCCGGTTTTAAAATTCGCAGTACTTCCATAATCAACTTGTCAGGTTTTTTTAGATGCTCTATTACTTCAAAACATATAACTACATCGATAGAGCTAGCGGAAATTTTCAGATCATCTGCGCTTGATGTATTATATTGAATTTTATCAGTTAGGTAGTTTTTTCTAGCATACTCTATAGCTGAAGAGTCGATATCATACGCGTATACTTTATCTGCTCCATTATCTGATATTAGCTTACTACCATAGCCCGTTCCGCATCCCATATCTACGACTATTTTTCCTTTGCAGTATCTCGCAGCCAGCTTATATCGGGTAATGTGTTCGTTAATGAGTTTTTTTGAATACCAACGGGAATTCTTAGGGTCTAAGCGTTCAATTTCGAAAGAGCCGGAAGATTTTTTGTGCTTTTGGTTATTTGCCATACGGTATGTGTTTTTTTCTTAAGCTTGTAATCTATATGACCTAAAATCCTGCAATATATTTCAAGTATTATAACCATAGGTGTCCATAAAATAAAACGCCAATTTAACTCAAGGTTTTTAAGCAATAAAATTAAAATTTTTACGCCACTGATGGTGGATACTGCATAGCTGTATTCGTTCATGGTCGCCAAATGTCCTGCGTAAATATGTCTTCTTCTTGCGATATAGTCACTTAAATTTTGCGCGCCTAAATTATAAACAACTGCGTCTGAAGCGTAAACTGTTTTAAATCCTTGTCCGCGGATTAAAGGTTCGATATTCGCTTCATCTACGGACGAAAGCACTGGTATTTGACGAAATACTTTACGAAAGGCTATGCATTCTCCCATTTTCGGCGATTTGAGTGATATTTTATGATGTAAATCCCAAAGAAGGTGTGCAGTATATCCGAAAAATGTTTTTTTATTATTCAAAGGTATAGGATGTGATCCGACTATCCCTACTGAGTCATTTAATAGTGGCTTTACCAATTTTTCAAGAGCTGTCGGTGAAAGTAATATATCAGCACCCATAAGAATTATTATTTCGTTTATAGATTTATTAAGTATTAGATTTACTGCAGAAGCTTTACCCAGTCTTTTTATTTGTTTAATAAGATGAATTTTTTTATTTTTATTACTGTATTTATTAACGATGTCGTTAGTCTTATCTGTAGACCCAGAGGAGATGATTAGTATTTCTGATATTTTTACCTTTTTTAGTTTTTGTTTTTTAATCGATTCCAGTAAGCGTCCGATATTCGCTTCTTCATTATAAGCAGCTATACCGATAGAAACAGGAATCATTTTATTTTTCATCAATATAATATTATCATAAATATCTATTGTAAATTTAATGTAGAGCAGTATATAATTGCATGATTAAGTATGGAAAATCTCAAAAAATTTTTGCAGAAAAACTTTCTCTATATAGCATTTTTTGTAGCTTTACTGTCCACCCTCGGGAGTCTTTTCTTTAGTGAAATCTTACGTTTTCCGCCTTGTGTTTTATGCTGGTATCAAAGAATTGCTATGTATCCAATCGTCGTAATTTTGGCAGTCGGAATATATTTTAAAGACAAAAAACTTCATTATTATGTATTGCCTTTAAGTATCATGGGTACGGTTATCGCTATTTATCACAATTTACTTTATTATAAGATTCTTCCTGAAAGCGCAGCGCCTTGTATACTTGGTGTATCATGTACGACGAAATTTATCGAGTGGTTCGGGTTCATCACAATCCCGTTTTTATCTTTTATAGCTTTTTTGATTATTTCGGTTTGTATGATAGGATACAATAGGTACAGAGGTATAAAGGTTCAGAGATCCAAGTAAACACAAAAAACAACTTGCGTCTTTGCACCTGGAACCTTGTACCTTTTAGAATATGACTACAGAAACTAAAGCATTAGCAGGAATAGGATTACTTACGATAGGGATTCTCGTGGCAGGTGCTTTTTTCCTTTCTAAGCCGGAGATTACAGACCTTACGTCTACGCCCACAGTTAATGAAAGTATCCTTATAAAATCAGACAGTACCCAAACCGGACCTAAGGATGCCAAGGTAACCATTGTGGAGTTCGGAGATTTCCAATGTCCGGCATGTGCGCAGGCACAGTCAGTGGTGAACCGTTTAAAAGAAGAATATAGTGGAAAAATGAATTTCGTGTATAGGCATTATCCGTTGAGCCAACATAAAAACGCAGTGATAGCAGCGCAAGCAGCGGAAGCAGCTGGTGAGCAGAAGAAGTTTTGGGAGATGTCAGATATGTTATATGAAAACCAGAGCGAATGGGGAGAAAGCGCTAAGCCACTTGATATTTTCGCCAATTACGCACAGGAATTAAAATTAGATGTGAATCAATTTAAAAAAGCAGTAACTGATGAAAAATATAAAGCAAAAGTGTTAAAAGATCAAGCAGACGGGACAGCAGCCCAAATTCGCTACACACCGACTTTCTTCATAAACGGACACAAAATAGAAGGATCATTTGCATACGATACGTTTAAAGGTGGAATTGAAGCGGAATTGAAAAAATAATCCTCCATTTTGCTAAATGAATTATCATCCCCTCACAGAAAAAATCAAAAGTTTGTTATTAGAAAATAACTATTGGTTTGAAGATTTTGAGCATGAGGCTGTTCGCACTAGCGAGGAAGCAGCAAAAGTAAGAACAGGATATAGTCTTAAGCAGGGGGCGAAAGCTCTCATAGTAAGAATAAAGATCAACGGAGAAAAAAAGTATGTGATGCTTGTGGTGCCCGGTGACGTAAAGTTTGACAAGAAGAAAGTACAAGAGGTATTACATGCAAAAGACATGCGATTTGCCACAGAAGAGGAAGTGTCACAAATTACAGAAGGAGTAAAGGTCGGGGGGGTTCCGCCATTTGGTAATTTATTTGGACTTAATGTAATAGCGGATACGTCATTATTTGACAATGAAAAGATTATCTTTAACGCAGGAGACAGAAGATATTCAATAGCAATGAAATCTGAAGATTATAAAAATTTAATAAATCCGAAAATAGCTTTAATAATTTGACTATAATTATTGCTAAATAATAATCAATTGCTTAATATAGACTTATGAATGATTTATTTCGGAAATTTGCGCATAAGACTTCTGAATTGGCTGGGACCTCATGGGCGTTTACTTTAGCAATTTTAATCGTATTAATTTGGGCGCTAAGCGGTCCAGTGTTCAATTTTTCCCAAACTTGGCAACTGGCCATTAATACCGGCACTACAATAGTTACATTTTTAATGGTATTTTTGGTCCAAAACACCCAAAACAGAGATGCAAAAGCAATACACCTGAAGCTAGATGAGCTAATAAAAGCACTCGGTAAAGCGCGAAACGCATTGATGGATGCTGAGGATTTATCAGATGAAGAGCTTGAAGAATATAAGGAAGCATTTGTGAAAATTGCAGAAAAGAGAAAAAGTAGACCCGCACATAATGATAAAACTTCTAATACCGCTTGATGTGATTTGAATTACACCTTATTTATAAATAAACATTTCGGAATATAAAATAATCCCTCTATTAATTTATCGATTTTGTGATATCATTGTCAGGATAAAGTAAACTGCCTTTTATGATCGGAAATGAGAATATTTAACAAATCTAAAAAAGGAAAAAGAATAAACTTAAAAAGTAGTGATTTTTTAGGAATTTTGCATTTATTCGTTTTTACAGTAGAGTTGGTATTAATTTTTTGCGTGTTATTAATTGTCATTAAAGATATATCTGTCCATACTCCGAATAACAGAATCCGGGAAACTGTAACTAATAAATTATCAAATGCTTCGAATGATTCGATTACGGAAACTTCAGATCAAATCGAGAGAAGTTTTCGCGTCCCGGTTTTAATGTATCACTATGTGGAGTATATTAAAGATGAAAACGATACGATTCGCGAATCATTAAACATAGAACCCCATATTTTTGAAGAGCAGGTAAAATCATTGAAGGAATCAGGGTATACATTTATCACTGCTCATGAACTCAGTTTAGTAATCGACGGGCAGATTCCACTCCCTAAGAAACCAGTAATTCTGACTTTTGATGATGGACATTGGGACTTAACTACAGATGTCCTTCCAATCCTTAAAAAGTATAACGTTAAAATAACAGCATTTATTATACCGGGATTTATAGGAGAATCAGATTTTCTATCAGAAAAGCAAATGATTGAGTTGAAAAATAGCAACTTAGTAAATATAGGTAGTCATTCTATGAGTCATACCTTAATGACCGATTTAGATTCTGATAGATTAAGATATGAACTTACGGAGAGTAAAAAAATTTTAGAAGAGAAGTATGGTTTAAAGATTACGGCATTTGCGTATCCGCAGGGTGTTTTTAATGATGATGTAGCGAAATCAGTTAAAGAGAGTAACTATTCCGTAGCTTTTTCTACAATTCCCGGGATAACACAATCATCAGAGAACAGGTATTTTATTTATAGAATCCGTCCGGGTAGAAGAATAGGCGATGAGTTAATAAGCTGGCTAAACCAGGATCAGTTTCTGGCATTTGGAGAGTGATTAATTCACAGAATCCAAAGCGGTTTGCGCCTCTGGCAAGTTTTTATTATAAAACACGGCTTTTTCATATTCGTTTTTAGCTGACTCATTATTTCCTTGTGCTTCATACATTTTACCCCGTAAAATATATAATTCAGAAAACGCCCGGTTATGGTTGTTCAAAGTTTTATCAGTAATGGCGAAGACTCTATCGTAATGACCCAATTCATAATACGAAAGTATCGGCTCGATTTGATACCAGAGCGTTCTAAAAGGCAGTTGATTTTCTACTTTCTCAAATTCATCTACGGATTTTTGGTACTCTTTTAAGTAATAGTATGCAACAGAAAGATTAAATCTCGAGTAAATATCAGAAGGGTTAGATCTTAAATTTTCTTCATTTCTTTTTACTGCTTTAAGCCATGCAAATCGCTCATCGAGATTTTCTCCAATTATAGTTTCTGCTATTTGTTGTTTATCTTTTGGTACGAGAACTAGATACTCATAATCAAATTTTTCCCACATGGCATTGAAATCTTCATAGGAGAATGATAGATTTGATGCTTCATAAGAATCATCCTGTATTATAGTTTGTGTCTGTTCGTCAAAGCCTTTCACTACGCGATAATGTCCGATATCTTCATTTATATGAAGCCAGGTGCGGGTGAGAATCGGTATATCATAAGTTATGAATTTTTTAAGTAATTCGATATCACCATTCGGTTTATGATATGCAATAAGTCCATATCCTTGGGCTTTTTTAGCCATTTCTTCAAATGTCACTGATTTATCATCGTTATCGCCTGTAGGGTGTTGGTAGGGTCTTAACATTTGCCCTAATACATGTTGGGATTCATGAATATTAAAATATGAAAGGGCCATAGAGAGGGATGCCGGACCGCAGTTATTAAATGTCTGCTTGGCATAATAACTATTTACTAATATTTTTGAAGATGGGATTTGATTTAAAATAATATGGGTAGGCGTGGGTGAGTTGATAGATCGCGATGGACCCTTTGGATCCTGTTTAATGTGTGAACGGGTAAAGGAAATGTTGTCTTTTTCGTTTGAAAAAACGAAGACTAACATAACACTTATCAGTAAAAAGATTGAGGCGATTAGTAGATAGTTCAGTTTTTTCATCGGGAATATTGTACCAGAAAAGTAGAAATAAGAATGTTTCCATGTATCGATACATGGAAACATTTAAATAATGGATAAATTTTGCTATAGTGCGTTTTGTGAAGAAGGTTATACTTTTTGTACTATTGGTTTTAATACTGGCTATTTTACCATTTATAATGGAAGCCCCTGAAAGTCCAGCTAAAAATTTAAAGATTGTGGACAATGAGTATTGGTTTATCCTTCATCGGAAATCAAACAAGGAGCTTCTGTATATCGGTACACCGGGAGATATCCAGGAAAGTAAATTGGTTAAAACATTTAAGGTAAAAACCGGGATCCCGAATGAGCGCCCGACACCCTTACCCAAAATTATGGGGAAAGAATACTGGTTAATTACGACTAAAGAGTCGTCAGCGGAAAATCCGGAAACTGCACCTTATTTTCTAACTTTAAATATACCAGCACCTGATGTTATACCCTTCGGACCGGAGCCGTATCTGGAATGTGGTAGGATGCCTACTTCGCCGGATCAAGGCGAGCAATGTCAGTGGGAATTACCTGGCGCATTTGGACTTCATGGTGTAAATGGTGACTTATCAAGGTTATCAAATGATAATCCTGGAAGTAGTGGGTGCATAAGGCATCGTGACGAAGATATAACGTATTTATACGATTTGTTGGATCCCGAAAAAGAAGATATTAGGTATTATATTAAAGACATTTAATAACTCATTTTATATTTTCAGCTACATTTCAGCTCCCATGGTATAATCTGTCAGTAGATCAAAAATAAAA
>CAZNVI010000027.1:0-15381 GCA_964576705.1 uncultured Gammaproteobacteria bacterium
TCGACCGCGTGGTCTACAGCCACGAGCAATTGCCGCTATGCGAACCCAGCGATTTGACTAAAACTAAATACTAAAAACATTAACCACTATAACACAAAGTTTTTGGTTTTGTGTTTTAAGTTATTTGAGCCTTCTGTCGGATTTGAACCGACGACCTGCTGTTTACAAAACAGCTGCTCTACCACTGAGCTAAGAAGGCAAATGTGCGTATTCGTAATTTTACCAGAGTAAATAAATACGGGCAAGCCACAATTAAGTCGATAAGCGGAACTAGTCATAAAAACATCCTATAGTTGACAAATCTTCTCTATTTCTGGTAAACTTACGCCTGATAAGTCTTTGAATTAGTCCGGATTGCCGCACTAATATTCGGAGCTTATAGTTTTTAGCACTTTGATAACTTAACTTAGTAATACACCTTCGTAATTGGTTGTGGAATTATGCTCTTAGTTTTTAAGAGCTGTGATTCCGCAGCCAATAAATACAAAACGGAGGTGATGGAATTTTATTAACCAAATGGCTGTGGAAAGGAAATAACGTGAAAGGAAAGCAAGAATCCCCCTCTGGGGGTCCGCGAATCCCGCGATGGATGATTATCGCCGGGATTGCGGTTATTCTAGCGTTGCTTCTGCTGAATCCAGCAGGGCGTTCGCTCGTCATCTTTCTCCTCCCGCTCGGGCGGGGGATTGATGACTTCGCTGTGTTGGCGCTTCTGGTAATAGGCGGAATTATTGCCGCCCCGAAGCTTCCTGGCCTTGCAGCTAGGATTTATCGTTGGATTTACTCAGACGACGAGGGGAATTGACATGAAGAAGAAACTTTTTGGTTTGTTGATCTTGACAAGTCTATTCTTGACCGCCTGTTTCTGGCGGCAGGAAGTTCAGACCTCGCAGGTCGGCCTTGAACTCAGCGACGGAGTTTCCGTCTCAGCGGTTCATGGGTCAGGCCGTTACTCCAGCGGTAGCTGGTATGCCCAGTTGGCCGTGATCGACGTGTCGAATAAGACCGTTGATTGGCTCGATACATCGCTGGTGACCAGCGACAAGCAGCCGATCACCCTCAAGATCACGATGAACTATGCCCGGTGTCGTGCGGAGGACAAGGTCCGCAACCTGTTCAACGATTATCGCGTCGAAGCCTTCGATGACGTGGCGTTAGAGCGGCTGGCCTTGAGTCCCGTTCCGTCCGTGGCAAAGTCCATTACCACCGAGTACAGTTTGGACCAGATGTTGGGCATCGCGGAAGGCGATGAGGCGGTCGGCCGGCAAGTGGTTGAATCGGCTTTGTCGACTCGGCTCGAGCCGGAGTTGCAGAAGCTAAACATCTGCCTGACCAACGTCCGTATTTCCGACATTGACCCCGGTGAGGCTTATCTGGCCTCTTTGGGCGAGAAGGCCCAGGCCCAGATCCAGCGCGAGATCGCGATCGAGCAGACTCAGACGTTGGTTCAACAGCTTGAGGCCGAAAAGGCCCAGACGGACATCAATATCGAGCAGGCCCGGCGTGAGAACCTCGTCAATGAGGAACTCGCCAAGGCCTACGAGCTGAATCCGTCGTTGGTTGAGATTCGCAAGCTGGAGCTTCTCTCCACCGTTCTGAATGACCAGGACTTGGTCATCTACGTGCCGGAAGGTACGGACATCAGCACGGTGCTCCTCGGCCAGCCCAACGGCGGCCTGGTGCCTGTTCCCAGCTCGGGCGAGTAGCCCGTTTTACTAAGTTGAGTGTAGTGTGAAGACCGGAGTCAGTGATCCTGAATCCGGTCTTTTTTGTGGAAAAGGGAGTTAGTTATTTAAAACAAAAAACCATCTGCCTTGGGGAGATGGTTTTTTAAACTCTTTAATACCGAGCGGGAAAGCTTTTTCTCCCTGAGTGTAAAATTAGGGAGGATATTTATCCCGCCACGGCGGAATAAATCTCTCCTTGTTGCCCGCAAATCTTGCGGACTACCTCAAAGAAATGTTTTTGTAGAGAAAAAATAAATACTTTCCTATCTTGTATCAAAGAGCGACTATAGTATATTTCCACTAATTTAATTGGTCAAGGGGTATAGTATTTAGTCGGAAAAAATGCGGTTATATTATTTGCTCACTTTGTAAAAAAAAGCTTGGCTTTGCTTTGAAAGCTAAGCTTTAAATATCAGAAACCGAGGAGAGAAAGGACAGTGTTATGGATTTGAGATAAAAGGGATTGAAGCGAGAAGGGTCCGATAGGGAAGAAGAGAAGGAAAAGTAAGATAAATGTACCGAATTCACCTATAGCTAAGTATGTCCTGGCTTCCTTTTCGGGTAAAATCGCAGCAAAAATTTTCGATCCGTCAAGTGGAGGAATGGGTAGTAAATTAAAAACAGCAAGCCAAATATTAAGATCCATTATGATTCTTAAAATAAGATAAAGTGTATTAATGCTACTATTAAGATTGAATAAATGAATAGTTATTGCCGTGAAAACAGCAATTAATATATTAGTAAGCGGGCCTGCGAGAGATACTATCGCTAGGTCTTTTCTGCCATCTTTTAAGTTAAAAGGATCCACTGGTACTGGTTTCGCTCCGCCGAAAGCGAACGTACCGCCTGAGGAGATTAATAAAATAAGTGGTAGGATTATGGACATATAAGGATCGATATGTTTTAGCGGGTTTAATTTCAATCTTCCTGAAAGCCTGGCCGTAGGATCACCCAGTTTATCAGCCACATAGCCGTGGGCTATCTCATGTAAAATGGCTGAAAAAAGAAGGACTATTAGTGAAAAGATGATGATGAAAAGATCCATATACTGTTGTATTTCAAAGATAAATCTCTACTAATTTCAATTAGTTTCTAGATATTTATAGAGATTAATGGAGATTGATCGAGACTAACTGTTTATCGCTCGATTTTCACCTTGAGATATATCTAGGTTTGTGTTATAGTATAGCGTACTTAAGGAGCAAATTCTATGGGAATGAAATGCGCAAATTGCGGTAAAGGTTCGATGTATGGACATAACGTGTCTCATGCCAAAAACCGTACCAAAAAGAAATTTAAGCCTAATTTACATTCGACCAGAGTCGTTTTAAATGGTACAGCTAGTCGTGTAAGACTTTGTACTAAGTGTTTGAGGATGTATAAGAAGTCTATAGTGCAGTCAAAGATCGCCCTCCCATCCGCTGAAGTTTCCGCAGCCACAATATAATTGTAAGTATTTCAGCCATAGGCTGATCCGCCTTTGGCGGAAAGTATTAAGTATTAACTATTTTTTCTATTGTGGGTTTGAGTTCGGGGTAACCATTGTAGAAATCCTTTAAACTTACAGGTTTTTTTCCTTCAACCTGCAGTTTGTCTTCAGGAAGGAATTTAACTATTTTTTCTTGTCCATTTATTTGAATTCGGGTCCAGGCACTAGGCCAGGGATAATAAGCATGAATCATACGCTTAATCTTTTCAGCTGATGGGGGATTATTGATGTCGAAATATCCACTTAAACGTGTAAGCTTTTCAGTAAAAGTTGCTTTTTTATGGTCTTGTTCAGTTGATGTAATCTTCGACTTTACATATTTCTCTAAGTTTTCAGAAAGTAAATCAGCTCCAAGTTTGAAAAAATTTGTATAAAGGTCATCAGATGTGTAGTGTTTCGGTAGGGATGTCTTTCGTTGTGCGATAATATGTCCGTGATCTACCTCATTATCTAATTTAATAAGTGTAACCCCACTTGTAGAATCACCGTTTAAAATAGCTGATTGTCCTGGAGTCGGACCGCGGTATTTAGGAAGAAGAGAAGGGTGGACGTTTACGATACCGTGAGGATAAAGATTAAGTATTTTTTTAGGAACTATAAGTCCGAAATTAGCGAGTACTGCGGTCTCTGTGATATTATCTTGCAGTGTTTTTAGTACGGATTCGTTAGACAGCGAAGACACTGAAATATATGGAATCTTGTTTTTAGCAGCATAAGATATTACAGGATCAGTAGGATTTTTTTCTGTAGTGACGATAAGGATTGGAGTCAGGATTTTTAGAATAGGAAGAACGTATGTTGAACCCCCGTAAAAAACTGTTTTTGACATACTAATGTATACGAATCCGCCAATTGGCGGAAAATAGTCCGAATAGATCCGAATTTTTTATAAGAAATTATTAGGATACATTAGGAATATTTAAATTAGGATGTATTAGGATCTAGATGTCCATTTCCTCAAAAACCATTTCTCCTTTTTCATCATGTGTTGCGTTGTATAACTTTTCTTTTTGTTCCAAAACTCTTTTTGGGAATAAGACGCCATGTAAATGATCAGTTTCATGTTGGATTATAGTTGCTAAAAAACCGCTGAATGTTTTAACCTGTTTCACGCCCTTTTCGTCCATAAAAGACAATTCTACAGATGAGGCTCTGTGGACTATCCCCCAAATATCTTTAAGAGACAGACAGCCTTCTAGCTTTACTCCGTTATTCCGTTTAGATTTTAATTTATTTTTCTTCGGTTTTTCATCATCTGAAACAGGATACTTTTCGTCACTAAGGCTTACGATTGTAGGATTTATAAAGACATATAGGGGCGATTTGGGAGATTCTTTAATTATGAAAAGTTGGAGTGATTCTCCGACTTGGGGAGCTGCTAGCCCAACACCTTCAGGATCAGTAGTATGTTCGAGAGTAAATACCATCTCTTTTATAAGATTTTTGATCTTAACGTCAACTTTATTTATTTTTTTCGCCTTTGTTGATAATACGGGATTCGGCGCTTGAACTATATCTAACATGAAGCTATTATACCATGAGTGTTAAATAAACGCGTGTCCTAAGAGCCAGAAAAGTACTCCTCCTAAGCCCCAAAGGGGGATTGATAATATGCTTGTGTATCCATTAAGTGAATACCTGTGATATGTCCACAGTCTTTGGCCGACTATCTGGTGATATGAGTAGCCGACAAGCCATTCAAGAAATGTTCCTGCTAAAGAAAAAATAATAAAAATATGTAATAAGGGAATATCCAGCTTCATACTAAAAAGCCAGATTATAGAGAAAGGGGAAATCATTAAAAATAAATATCTAATTAATGAAAAATGTACTTTTCGAAGGGTTTTGTGAGTGAGAATACTATATATTCGTGATGCTACTACTTCTAAAACCACCCCAACTGCGATCATTAGTATAAAAATTAGAACGTTTTTAATTTCGGGAGTCATAATATTGATTATATTAAACTAAGTCATTATTTATTAGACCATTCTTTAAGTGACTCTTTTGCCGGTGTGTGATCTGGATTTATTTCGAGTAACTTATTCATAGTTTCTATAGCCATTTCATTCATTCGTGGATCTATAACATTGTTCTCTTCATCGACAGCTTTTTGACGATATAGTAATCCCAAGCCGTGTATGGCATCTTGGTAATCAGGTTTCATGTGGATTGTTTTTTTCAGTATTTCAATTCCCTTATCGGTATTATCTGTGGAACCGTAAAGTATACCTAAGTTATACCAAACCTTAGCATCAGTTGGTGCAAGTATAGAAGCCTTTTGGGCAGCTTTTAATGCCTCATTTTTGTATATTGGCGCGAGTTCGCTTAGTGCGTAAAGAATTCGGACTCTTGATTTCCAAAAAGGAAGATAATTAGGATGATTTGTTAGGATATCAGTATTTAGATCAATAGCATTTTGCGCAAATTCTGCACCTTTAGTAGCCTCGTTTTGGCTGAAGAGTATGAGTGATAAGTAAAGTGCTGAATTACTTAACTCATCTTTAAAAACCGGCTCTTCCGGTCTGAGTTTCACAGCTTCTTGTAATAGAGGATAGGCTTCTTGTGCATAGTTACTCCGATTAAAGTTTGAGCCTAAGCTGTAAGCTTTATCAGCCTGCCAGTGGCGAAACAGCATAAGTAGTAAATATAAGTTGGTAAGCAGTACGAAAGTTATACCGATCCATTGAGAAACGGAAATATGGTTGTCTGGTTTTTTGGTTGTCTGGTTTTCTGGTAAAGAAGGAAGCGAAAAAACTTTATTTGTATTTTTATTTAACATGAAAATACATGCGGGGATTAGGAAGAAAAGGAGATTCATAATAACTACTGAAAATCCGAAAAAATTAGTTATTAATATAGAGACCCAACCGGCGAATAGTCCAATTGATAATAAGTCTATCTCATATTCATTGCTCGATTGCTCGACCTGCCTGGCGGCAGACAAGGTTGTTCGATTATTGCTTTTTAACAATTGAATAATAGATCTATTGAACAATTTTTTTGTCACCAGGTATGTGAAAACTCCAATTATAAGTAAATAACTTCCTAATCCTACAGCTCCCGTGGTCGTCAGATAATTAAGAAATTCGTTATGAGCTTTATTATAAAGATAGTCCCATTCGGAAGTTAGGTTATGCTCTACGGGACGGTACTTATAATATGCAAACGCAAAAGTCTCAACGCCTGATCCGAAAACAGGATAAGCACGCCATGCATCTATAGCTCCATTCCACACAACACGACGGATATCAGCAGAGTTAGTGATATTTAAGTTATCAGGTGGAGTATTACTAGATGCTTCTTGTGCTCTAAGAGTTTGTTTGGTAATTGAGTTTAGCGTAAAGCGATTGAGTTGCTGGATAGGTGTACCAGTAAAAAAATTTAAAGTTAAAAATGAAAAGTTAAAAATTACAAATAAAATTATAAAGTATTTAAAAGAAAGTAAACGTTTTAAAAGAATCAGTATCCAAAATATAATATTTGCAATCCAAAAACCGATAAAACCAGCACGAGTATTCGTATATAGAAGAGAGACGTAGAGCAAAAAAGTTAATAGTAAATAGTAAATAGTAAATAGTTTTTTACCATTAGCCATTTGCCATAAACTATTTGCTGGTTGGGAAATTGGGTGGATAAATATTTGTAGGAACGTTGCTATAGCTACAGGTATTAGAACAGCGATATATGCTGCGAGCCAGGCTGGTTGTCCAAGTGTGGAGAACATGCGGATTGTGGGTTTAAATGCTTCAGTCCAACATGATACATTCAACTCTCTTCTGAAAACCAGACATGTAGGGTCTAGTCCAAAATGCGAGGGAATTCCCCAGAGAACCACAATTAAGCCGGATAGTAATGTAATTTTTACTAATCGGATAGTTTTTTCAGTATTAAAATGCGATACGAATGCATAATAAAGAAAGATATAGCTAATAGTTGACAAGAGGCCTCCGTTAAAACGTGAGTAATATCCGAAGAAAGACACATGTGGGTCTAAGGAGAAAATAGTAGAAATTATTTGAGACATCAGAAAAATAACTATGGGTATATCAAGGGGTGTTTTTTTAATAAAGAATCTTTTTTGAAGTATAATTTCAGTAACCCAAGTGCTGACTATAATGATAGTCAACGCATATGTGAGCCAAATTTTGTTTAATTCAAAAAGCTCAGAAGTACTTCCCCAGAAGATGAGAGGGACGAGAAAGAAGATTAAGTAGAATGAATACTCTACTATGCGGCGGCTGTAATTTATTAAACCCATAAATAAACAAATAACCCAATAATCCAATAGGCAAATCAATTAAAAATTATACAATGATAAATCAATACTTTCTTATTATATTATTGATTTGTAGTATTTGTTTATTTGTATATTGGTTTATTAAGTATGATGCTATCATATCGGAATTACTCGAACAAGTAATAATACATGCGATTTTGTTTGTTATGATTGGTTTACACAGTTGTGGCAAGTTGCTAGAATGAGTTAGCAATGTTTGATAAATTCTACAGTCTATTCAGCTACGATATAGGGATCGATTTAGGTACCGCGAATACTTTAGTTTATGTGAAAGGCAAAGGAATAGTTATTCGTGAGCCTTCAGTTATAGCGAGAAGAAAAAAAACTAAAGAAGTGATTGCGATAGGTACAGATGCGAAAAAGATGGTCGGTAAAACACCGCCTACTATAGTCACAATTTCTCCGCTTAAAGATGGTGTTATTGCGGATTTTGATGCTACTTCAGCGATGATAAGTCACTACATAAGACAAGTCCATAGCCAGAAGAAATTTATCGTGCCGTCATTCATTCGACCTTTAGTGGTTATCGGTGTCCCATCGAGCGTAACAGAGGTGGAAAGACGAGCTGTATGGGAAGCTGCTTTAGTTTCAGGAGCAAGGGAGTCTTATTTGATAGAAGAACCTATGGCAGCTGTAATAGGAGAGAATATTGATATATTTCACTCAAGCGGCGTAATGGTAGTAGATATAGGCGGCGGAACCACAGAGATCGCGATAATATCGCTCGGTGGAATTGTCGTTGGGAGATCTTTAAAGTTTGCAGGATGGGAAATGGATCAGGCTATTTTACATTTTGTAAGACTTAAGCACGGTTTGCTGCTCGGTGAAAAGACAGCTGAAGAACTAAAGATTAAAATAGGAAGCGCATACAAAAAGAATTCAAAATTAAGAATTCAAAATTCAAAATTGAACAAAGAAGATAAAGCTGATACAAGCTCCCCAATGGATGATGAGTTAGAAGTAAAGGTTGAAAAAGGGGAGAAGATGGCAATAGTAAGAGGACGTGACATCGAAACCGGGTTACCTAGAAGCTTAAGGATTACTGAAACTGAAGTACGTGAAGCATTATCTCCTGTGATATCGCAAATAGTTCAAGGGATAAGCGATGTCATGCACGAGTCTCCGCCTGAATTATTATCGGATATTCTCGAGCGGGGAATTATATTAACAGGTGGAGGTTCGCAGCTGTCCGGATTAGATCAGTTGATTGTCGAGCAAATACACATCCCGGTAATTCTAGCAGATGATCCTTTAACCAGTGTCGTTCGGGGGACGGGTAAAATCTTAGAGGATCATGAACTTCTCTCCAAGGTTAAATCTTTCGGGTCAATAAGGGCATAAATTTATGAGGCAGAAACAGCAAATTTATCAAGTGTTTTTATTCTGTATATTATTATCTTTAATATTAATCGTCATTTCACCGACAAACCCAATACGATTTGCAAGCGGTTTCATGGAGAAACTTTTCTCACCATTGCAGAAATCGGTTTATTCGAACTTAGGATTAGTAGTTAAAGATTCCGATGAAGAGCTCGCTTATTTAAAAGCGGAAAATCTACAACTAACTTTATTAAAAATAAAATTAAAAACGTTAGAGGAAGATGTGCAGGCTCTTAGAAGTCAAATGGCAGAAATTAACATACCATCAGAAAAACTTCTGGATGCAAAGATCATAGGATCCGATGCTGGAATCCCTGGTGTAATGCCCTCCCAAATAATTATTAATATAGGTAGTGGTCAGAATGTGAAGGAAGGAATGGCAGTTGTATATAAAAATGCACTTGTCGGAAAAACGACTAAAATTGCGAGAAATCGCGCAGTGGTTATGTTAACTAATAACGAGAAAATGTCACTTACCGCAAAAACTTTAAAAACTGAAGCTCTTGGAATCATAAAGGGCGACAGAAGCGATATGTTATTTTCTGATGTGTTACTTACTGAGAAACTTGAAAAAAATGATCTAGTCCTTACCCGGGGCGATATAAATATAGATGGAAGAGGGTTTCCTCCCGATCTTATTATCGGTAAAATAATCGCTATTGAAAAAAAACCAAGTGATCTTTTCCAATCAGCCAGAGTTGCTCCCTTTATAGACATAACTGAATTAGAAAGCGTTTTCGTAATTATAGAGTAGTATTTATGAATTTGTTATCACTATCTTTAGCTTTTTTTTTGGCCGTTACGCTTGAGTCTACGATTTTAAACATTCCCTTAGTTCTCATATTGCTACTAGTGCTTTTCGTGCGTAATAAAACACCGGAAATATTTTTTTTGGCTTTTATACTAGGTTTTTTACTCGATGTTTTGAAATTACAAAGAGCAGGTGTATCCAGTATTTATTTTTTAATTACGCTTTTTATAATCTTTCTTTATGATAAGAAATATGAGATAAATACACTACGATTTGTCGTAATTTCTTCAGGTACAGTATCAATTGTGCATTTATCATTATTTAGCAATCCGAGTGTATTACAAATTGTTTTCAGTATTATAATCGGAGTAATTTCATATATATGTATTGGCTATATTAATAAATTTAAAGTTACGAAAAAATCCTCACGATAAATTTAATATAGTTAGACAGTTGTTACTCCATGGTTTATACTTAGCATAATTTATGAACGTAGGTGCTGCCTTCGGGGACCATATTAAGATTGGTAAAGCCCATAAAAAACATTATGATCCAGATTCTTCTCATAAGATGCGGTCATATATCCTGATTTTTTTACTCTTAATATTTCCGTCGATAATCCTTTTGAAATTATTTAATATCCAAATAGTGCATGGCGGATATTATAAGAACATTTCTGATTTAAATAGAACCAAGACGAACATTTTACATCCGCAACGCGGTGTTATATTTGATCGAAATGGTGTCCCGTTGGTGGTAAACACTCCAGGATTTGAAGCTATAAATGGTGGTTCAGAAAAGAAGTTAACGAGAGAAAAAGCCATTGAGCTCATGGTGCAGGAGCCTGGATCTCTTCAAATTAAACAAAATAGACTCTATCCGTTAAAAGAAGTAACAGCTCATGTCTTAGGATACACCGGTAATATTTCAGCAGAAGAACTTTCGGTGTCTCAGTATGGAGATTACGCGCTTTCTGAAACGATAGGGAAAAGCGGGATCGAGAAGCAGTATGACAAATTATTAAGAGGAGTTAGTGGTAAAGAGTTAGTAGAAGTTGATGCTTTAGGGAATAAAATAAGAGTACTTGGCACCTCTGATCCTTTACCGGGAACTGATATTAAACTGACCATTGATTCTAGGCTTCAAAAAGTAGCTTTTGACGCCTTACCGAGTGATAAGAAAGGTGCTGTGATCGTATCTTCTCCGAATGGTGAAATTCTGGTTTTAGTCTCAAAACCGTCATATGATCCTAATCTTTTTACAATCGATAACTATATTTCATCTGAAAGTGCTTATAGAAATGTTACGGAGATTTTGAATGATTCTGAAAATCAACCCTTAATGGATCGGGCTGTAAGTGGGCAGTATCCGCCAGGATCTACGTTTAAGTTAATTACCGCAGCCTCAGGATTAGATAATAAAATTATTGATTCAAGATACCAGGTAGAAGATACGGGTATTATTAAAATAGGTGAATTCAGCTTCGGAAACTGGTATTTCTTAGAAAAAGGCGGAAAAGATGGCAAGGTAGACGTGGTGAAAGGAATAGCAAGGTCGAATGATATTTTCTTCTATAAACTAGCTGAAAAAATTACAGTTGATAAACTCTCCAAGACAGCCAGTGAGTTCGGTGTAGGTAGAAAATTAGGTGTGGATCTGCCGGGAGAAAGAGAAGGTATATTACCGACTAAGAAGTGGAAAAGTGATGTCATAAAGGAGCCATGGTATTTAGGCGATACATACCATTATGGAATAGGACAAGGATATCTTTTGACCACTCCTTTGCAAGTAAATATGTGGACTGCAGCAATTGCGAATGATGGTGTGTTACCGAAGCCACATCTTCTCAAAAATACAAGTGACAAGGTGCAAGGTGCAAGTTTAATATCAAAAAATAATATTGATTTAATCAGGCGGGGAATGATTGAAAGTTGTAAGCCTGGGGGTGTGGCATGGCCGCTATTTCAATTTAAAGTTCAAAATTCAAAGTTAAAAATTGATAATAAGAATTTTTTTGAAGTTAAAGCAGGTACAGAGTCAGCATCGTTAAAAGACTATCGCGAAGTGTCGATTGCGTGCAAAACCGGGACTGCTCAGCACGGTGGAGAAGAGACTCTGTCTCATGCTTGGATTACGCTTTTTGCACCTGCTTATGATCCTGAGATAGTGGTGACCGTGTTAGTGGAATCAGCAGGTCAAGGTTCAGATATCGCAGCCCCAGTCGCGAAAAAGGTTTTGGAAGAGTATTTTAAAGCTAAGCTTTGAATGAGATTAGATTGATTTTATAATCTAAAAAACATGAGAAAAGAAGTATTTGCTAATGGAGAGTATTATCATGTTTATAACCGTGGTGTTGATAAAAGGAAAATATTTTATCACGCAGGTCAATATGTTCGATTCATAAATACTGTAACAAATTTACTCGATACTGGTTCTGCTACAGAATCTAATTCCATAAAAGACACAAGCTTAGCTTTATCAAAAAAGCTAAGCTTTATTTGTTATTGTCTTATGCCTAATCATTACCATTTTATCTTAAAGCAAAAAATGGACAACGGAATTAGTGAATTTATGCATAAGCTTAATACAAGTTATACTAAATATTTTAATATAAGCAGTAAAAGAAGCGGAAGGTTATTCGAATATACATTTAAAGCTAGACATATCGAATCGGAGAATATTTTACTGCACATTTCCAGATATATCCACCTTAATCCTTTGATAGCTGATATTACAAATAATCTTAGGAATTATAAATGGTCATCTTATCCTTATTTTATCAATATTATTGATAGTCAGTTTTGTGATAAAAACGAAATACTTATGATTTTAAGCAATGTAAATTCAGGTCAAAAGTATGAGCATTTTGTAACCGATCAAATAGATTATGCTAGGGAATTGGACGGCATAAAACATCTACTTATGGAGTAGCTTGCTAAGTCAATCTAATTACGACCAAAGCTTAGCTTTGGAAAACTTTGGAAAAGCATATGGAAGAAAAATTGTATTGGTTGGGATTTTCGGTTTTTCCGGGAGTCGGCCCGAAAAGGTTTGGGGATTTACTCAGTAAGTTTAATTCAGCTGAAAATGCATGGAAAGCAGAAATAAATGATCTAGAAATGGTTTTGGGTAGAGTTATAGCTCTAAAGTTCAGTGAATTTCGAAAATCATTTAGATCCGATGTTTATTTTCAGAAACTGATCGATAAAAAAGTTAATTTTTTAACACTTATTGATGATAAATACCCGTCGCTTCTTAGAGAAATAAAAGATTCTCCTTTTGTATTGTATTATAAAGGCAATCCTTCGAATAGCTCAGGACAAAAGATAGTCGCTGTTGTGGGGACGAGGAAGATTACATCATATGGTAGGGAAGTAACTGAACAGATAACTAGAGAATTAGTTTCAGCAGGTTTTACGATTGTATCTGGTTTGGCTTATGGGGTCGATGCATGTGCGCATAAGACTACTATTGATTCAGGCGGTAAGACAATAGCTGTTTTGGGGTGTGGTGTGGACTGTTGTTATCCGAGGACTAACCAAAAGATATATGACCAGATTATAGAAACGAAAGGTGCGATAGTTTCAGAATTCCCGATTGAGATGCAGCCTTCTGTCGGATCTTTTCCGTCCCGAAATAGAATCATAGCCGGGTTATCTCAAGCGGTGATAGTAACCGAAGGCGCATCGGATAGCGGTGCTTTGTATACCGCAAATGATGCTTTGAAGTTGAGGAGACCGGTTTTTGCAGTTCCTGGTCCTATCACATCTCAGTTATCAAAAGGCCCGAATTCATTAATAGCTAAAGGCGCGAAGTTGGTATCAAGTACTGAAGATATCTTAAGAGAATTGGGTACCACGGGTAGCACAAGTACCACAAGTATCACGAAAGAAATAAAAGGGGATACGGAGGATGAGCAGATGGTAATCGATCTACTGCAAAACGAAAATTTGCATTTTGATGAACTTGTTCGGAAGACGAAGATGGGATCCTCACAATTAGGTACGTTATTATCTCTTATGGAAATGAAGGGTGTGGTCAGAGCCTCAGAAGGAATCTTCGCGTTGATATAGTATTATATATTGCGTGTCTTTGCTAATATTGCTACGCTGGTACTAATATGGCATCTGCTGATCTTATAAAGTATATCGAGGCTGCTCGCGCTAAGCAAATATCCGATAGCGATATTAAATCACAGCTACTCAATACAGGCTGGAAAGATCAGGAAATTCAGGAAGCTTTAAAACCCTTAGTAAATGTCGATAGTTCATTAATTCCTCCTTCTGCCCCTCACGTAGGTATGTGGGTTTCTTTTCAATACATCATACTCTTTATAGCGCTATATATCAGCGCTACATCATTTACCGGAATAATAAATCACGCGGTAGATAAATTCATCCCTGATGCATTGGATAATTTAAAATCTTACAGTACGACTTTAGATAAAGGACTCATGAAGGGGTACCTGGCAGCGCTTATAGTATCGTATCCAATTTTCGCTTATCTTTTCATACGTCTTAAAAAGTTGTCACTCGATAAACCTTATACGAAAGGTATCGGATCAAGAAAATTATTAGTTTATTTAACACTTATAATTACATTTATCATTTTAATTTCATACATTATCGGTACTATTTATGGATTTTTAGACGGTAGTATTACTACTAGATCAATCGCGCATTTCACGGTTACTAACCTTATTGCGGGTTCCATATTTTGCTATCTTTTACATGATGTGGGGGAAGATCGTAAATCATTATGAAAAAGCAATATATACTAACAGGAGTCATCACGTTTTTTGTGTTATTAAGCATAATATACGGGTTTACTATTATAGGATTCCCTCCAGATTCACGCGGCATAAAGTTTGATAATACCAGGAGAAGTAATCTTAGGGATATCAAGACTAGAATCGAGAGCTATGCATCGTCAAATGGAAAGCTTCCCCAAGCTATAACGGAAGCTACCCGGGAGGTAACATATATTAAAACAAATGATCCTGAAAACGGCAAGCCGTATGAATATTATACAACCGGTGTTAATTCATATAAGCTATGCGCGACATTCAGCACTGAATACGAGAGCTCACAATCAAGCAATATGGCACTTTATGATTACTCTTATTCTTCGTCTCAATTTAGACATGAAAAAGGTTATAATTGTTTCCCGTTTACAGCACAGCTTGGTTCACAATATAACTATCCTACTCCTACCATTGGACCATTATTCAATTCGATGAGTTTTGCAGATAAAAACATTCTTTCGGTGACGACTGCGACGACATATGATCAAACCTCAAAGTTCCCTGAAGGATTTTTCAGCGAAGATGAAAATGAACATGGTTTAATAATGTATTCAACTAGAGGTATTTATATATATGTAAATTTCATTAAACCCGTAAAGCTTTCTAATATTTCAAGTACTTTTTCGGAATGTCCGGTTAGTAAATGTGAATCATCAACAGGTGTTCGTATTTGGACCGTGGAAGGGAATACCAGTGATAATCAGAATATATCTTTGATAGATAATGAAAAGCTATCTACATCTAGCAGGATGCTAAATGTCCCGGTGGCTACAGATAAAGAGTTCACAAGAATTAGCTTCAGGACGACAGGGCCTATAACCTGGAAGAAGATTAAATTCAGTTATAAATAACACCTTATTTGACTTCTTGTATCTA
The DNA here is from genome assembly GCA_964576705.1 of uncultured Gammaproteobacteria bacterium. Lineage (GTDB taxonomy): Bacteria > Patescibacteriota > Microgenomatia > Levybacterales > UBA12049 > CAYMDS01. Next base: position 15,328 of record CAZNVI010000027.1, read on the forward strand.
TTGGCTTGACAATCTGCGTATAATGTAGTCTACAATAGTGAAACGTGATAAGAG
>CAZNVI010000028.1:0-13434 GCA_964576705.1 uncultured Gammaproteobacteria bacterium
GGAATTGGTCCCGCCTTTGGCTAAGAACCATCTTAAGTCTTCTTAGGCATCGCTGCGGGACATGGATTCGAACCATGATGAAAGGATTCAGAGTCCTCTATCCTACCATTAGATGATCCCGCAGCGATAACTACGAATTTAAAATATTATCTAAATATTTTCTACCTTGGCCAGATTTTAAAAAAATTTCTCTCTTTACAGCTTGACTTCTTGTAACAAATTCTTCTCTATAAACGATTTTCCGAGGTCGTCTACCTTTTGTATATTTTACTTTTCCAGAATTATGTTCAATTAATCGTTTTTCCGCATCATTTGCACTTCCTACGTATCTAGTCCCGTAGCTAATACTCCTTAATACATATGTATAATACATGTTTTTTGGATTCTCCACCGAAGGCGGATTAGCCTCTGGCTAAGAACCAGAATAAACGGATTCAGAGTCCACTATCCTACCATTAGATGATCCAGCAAAGTAAGGTTATTGTACTAAAATGAGGGTGAAATTGCGAATTAGGCTCTGCCTTTTTGGAGCTGAATCATCATTATGAGTCCCAGTAAGCAGTTGATTTCGTCATCTGGGCTTAAATTCTGATCGACTATTTCGATTCTGAATTGTCTTTCGAAGAAACTAGCCTCTTTAGCTATTTTCATGACGATTTGATTCGTTTCTTTATTTGTGACATCGTAAGAAGGATGAAAAACGTATCCGCTGAACCATCCCAGAATCGGAATCTGGCTAAATAAAAAGTCTACCAAACGTATCCAGGGATCAGTCTCAGTTACGGTAAATTTTAAGCTATTTAATTTATCAAATATATTATAAGTTGCCTTGGTAATCGTCTTTAATCCTTCTTGTTTTATTGATCCTAGTAAGATTGATTCGTCAGAGCCTTTGTGGAAAAAGTATTGTGCGTTAAAATCGATTATTTGAGGAGTTTTAATATTATAAATCTGTTCCTTTTCAGTTTGGTTATTAAATATCTTAATACTTTCACGAAGAGCCATTAGTTTTTGCTCTATATACATTATTTCACTTCCGGAACTGTCAGTAATTGAAAATCTGGGCGAAAGGGAGACTAGCTTAAAACGGATTTGGAGCGGGTAGTTAAAAATCATATCTAATTTTATATTATAGTTTTTAACTCATCCTGTAAAGCGAAAGTTACTTTAGTTTTATCCAGTAGCGAAGCTTCAAAGGCTTTCCCGATCCTTCATTAAAAGTGTTTTCTAAAATACCCCCGTTTGATTCAATAATTTTTTTCGATCCTAAGTTATTTATATCGCAAGTTACCAGAACATTTAGGATGCCTAAGCTTCTGGCTTTTAAGAGTCCAAGCTCAAGAATTTTTAACCCATACCCTTTTTTTCTTTTGGGCGGTCTTATATAGTAGCCGATATGTCCGCCTGTATTTGTCAGGCTTTTCGTAAGACTATGTCTAATTTGTACTCTTCCTATGAATTCGTCGTTATCTATAAGCCAATACGTAGTTGCAGGCACATAACCTTTCGGCAAGTTCTCTCCTTTTGATTGACTGAGAAGTATATTTACAAAGTCTGAAAATGATTGATTTTCTTTGGGCTTGGCAAGACTAGTTCTATTAACTTCACGCTTTGCTTCCTCAAGCGCAGCCAAATACTCTTTTTTGTATTTTGTCGTTGGATGAATCAGTTTCATATAAGAATTATAGCATTCTATTGACATTGACGTTACGTTATAGTTTATAATCGCGTTATATGAAGTACATGATAAATAAATTAGCGAAACTAGCAGGGGTGAGTGTCCGCACTCTTCATTACTATGATGAGATCGGCCTGCTTAAGCCTACTTTTGTTGAAAAAAATAGTTACAGATATTACGAAGATAATGAATTGTTAAAATTACAACAGATTTTATTTTTTCGCGAGCTTGAGTTTCCTTTAAGTGATATTAAAAAATTATTAACTCTCCTGACTATGATAGAAAATTTGTGCTGATTGATCAAAAAAGACTATTAGAACTTAAAAGAAAAAGAATTGATAAGTTATTACTTACTATTGATAAAGCTATAAATTCTGTTCCGCAGAAGAAAGGAGGTGGTGATATGAACGCTGATGATTTATTTGCTTCGTTCGATGATGATGAATTGGTAGAGAACATGAAAGAAGCGAAAAAAAGATGGGGGAATACTGATGCGTATAAGCAGTCAATGACACGAGTAAAAAATTGGACGAAGAAAGACTACGAAAGGATTAAGCGGGAAGGTAAGATATTTACTCAAAAATTAGCTGATGCCATGGATAAAGAAATTAATAGCAGAGAAGTGCAAGAATTAATAAAACAACACCATCAGGGAATTGAATATTTCTATGATTGCTCGATTGATATGTATAGAAACCTAGGCGAGATGTACGTATCAGACCAGCGATTTGCTAAATACTATAATAAGTTCCGTCAAGGTTTAGCAGTTTGGTTAAGAGATGCTATTAGTTATTATTGTGATAACAACTAATTAAGTATCTTTAGTACATCTTTCCATCCATTTACCCTAGTTATTAATTTAGAATTTTCGATTTCAGTATTCCATGGTCTTGTATAAAGCAGTACTTGGATATTATTCGAAGAGCAGTCAGCTATATTTGAAGGTGCGTCTTCTATAATATGTGAAATATTAAGACTCTTACAGATGTCTGATTTTTTAAGGCTTTTTTCGCCACCGGGTGAATATTGGTTAGTTAAATATAAAGGTAAAGAAAGATCGGGAAAATATTTATTCAGCCATTGTTTAGTTTTCTTCTCTATAAAATGTGGCCTTGAGGTTATGAAAGAAACGGAATGTTTCTTGCTCAGTTGATTGATCCCTTTAACTGCTCCTGGCATGGGTAATAATGCATCCATAAAATCTGTTGCGTAAAAATCATAAACTCTCTTCATGGCTTCTTGCGGAGAACATCCCCAAAATTTATCAAGGTTCCATTCAGTATGATCTTCCGGAGAGAAGTTAGTTTTATATTTCTGGTTGTGGTACACAAGTAACCCGTCCATGATGGCCACTGTTACATCATCAAGATCGATTCCTACGTTCATGTTATTTGAAGAGTTTCATTATGTGGGGCAAGAATATCAATACGCCTACTATAACTGATCCAGCTGCTGTAAGAAATACCATTCCGGCTGCAACATCTTTAGCAATTTTCGCATCTTCTCTATGTTCTTTAATGATAAGATCTACCATTCGTTCAATTGCGGTATTAATCATCTCAGTAACCATTACAAGTAATATCATGATCCCAAGTATTCCCATCTCGAAAGGATTGACTTTGAGAAGGATACTGATTATCACGACTGCTACGCCTACGAAAAAATGTATGCGTAAATTTTGATCTCTCTTAAATGAATGCTCCAATCCCTCAAAAGCATGGCCAAATGATTTTATCAGCCTATTAATTTCTATCATATAGGTAACAACTTGGTATATTTTAACAGAATATACATGAATACGGTAAGTATAACTCCAAGTATGAATCCGGCAATTACCTCCGGTACCGAGTGACGCTTTATCTTGATTCTAGACCAGGCGACGATAGGGATTATTAATAATAGAAGAGGCGAAAGATAGTATAGCCTTACTATTGTCAGGCATACGGCGGTTATTGAACATACGTGGAGGGATGCTTTTATGCGGGTATTAATTAGCGTCGCAAGAACTATTCCAAGCATAATACCCCATACGGTAATAAAAAGTATAAAAGGCGCTTTAAAATAAGAAAGACTGAGCATATAAATTACTGTAATTCCTGCAATGACTGCGAAAAGTAATGGACGCTGTTCGCGTTTTGAGACGTCCATATCGGAAAAGACTTTATTCTTCACCTCATAAATTACAAAGATCCCTGCTAAAAATAAGAATATTAAAGAAAATAATGTCCATTTAATCGCCAAAATATGTCCATAACCAAACCTGAATATCAAAAGATAGGGGATGGGAAACAGTATAAAAATAGGATTCGTGATAAACGAGATAGCACGAGCAAGATTTTTCATAATGGAGTCAAAGCTGCAAAGATTCAGAGATTCATAGGTAGCGATGTCACGCTGCTATGTCGCTATGACTCTTTGACTCTATGTCTGCTAGTCTTTTAATGGTTTTTTCTTTTCCTAATATCTCAAGCGACTCAGGCAGAGGTAAACCTTTCTCTTTTCCTGTGAGTAGATAATATAAAACCGGCATGCGGATTGAGTGTTTCTGTAGTATATTTTTCAATTTAACTAATACTTCATCCTTTTGCCACTCAATTGTTTCATTCAGGGAGTGTTTTAAATCTTTTACTATTTCTTTTTCATTATCATTTCTTGGGTTTATAACCTGTTCGTTAAAGAAATGTCCGGCAAGGCTCTCGAAATCTTTCAAAGTCTGCATACGGTCCTTGATCAAAGGTAAGAGTTGTAATAGTAATTCCTCATTCTGAGGCGTTAGCCGAATAATCTTGGGATCCTTCTCCGCCGGCTGGCGGATCAGGATGACAGGGGTGGGTGGATAGAATTCCTTTAGTCTTTTTGTTAATTCATCAGCTTTCAGGTTTTGGATATAATGCTGGTTAATCCATAGCAACTTTTGTAAATCAAATCTAGCTCCTTGAGATGTCAACTCGCTTATTTCAAAAAGTTGTATAAATTCATCTAGGCTATAAATTTCTTTACCTTCAGGGTGGTTCCAAACTATGTTCGATAAATAATTCAATACAGCTTCCGGTAGAAAACCTTCTTCACGATAATAGTCTACAGACGCATGGTTATTCCTTTTAGATAATTTACCTTTACCGTCACTATTTAATATTAAAGGTAAATGTGCATGTTTGGGCATCTCCCAATTAAAATATTCATATAATAAGACATGTTTCGGTGTAGAAGAAATCCACTCTTTTCCTCTGAATACATGAGTGATTTGCATGAGATGGTCGTCTACTACAACACCTAAATGGTACGTGGGGTAACCATCGGATTTGGTAATAACCTGATCATCGATGGATGCACTATCGAATTCTATTTTTCCTGAAATTATATCTATAAATGATATCTTTCTATTTTCCGGAATTTTCATTCTCACTACGAATGGAATTTTACTAGCCAGTTTTTGCTGGATTTCTTCTTCTGTCAATTTACGGCATAATTTATCATACATGGGCGGTAATTTCTTATTGATTTGCTCATTGCGCATTTCCTCAAGTCTCTCTTTTGTGCAAAAACAGTAATAAGCATTCTTTTTATTTATTAATTCCTCTGTATATTTTTTATATATCTCTAATCTTTCTGATTGTTTATATGGACCAAATGGACCCTGCGATTGCGGGCTTTCGTCAGGATTTAATCCGAACCAGGCCAATGCTTCATAAATTACCTCTTCTGCGCCGGTTACGAATCGATTTCTATCAGTGTCCTCAATCCGAAGAATAAATTTACCATTATTTTTTTTAGCAAAAGCAAAATCAAATAAAACTTGGTAGATTGTCCCTATGTGCGGGAAGCCTGTCGGACTTGGGGCTATGCGTGTTCTAACTGGGTTCATATTTTAGATTATCAAGACGTACAAATCATAATGAATCATTTGAGTACATCTCTTCGGATGCGCCATTTATTTCAGGATGCATCAACTGGTGCGTCCTTGCATTATATATTAGCCATTCTTTATACTCAATAGAGTATGACCCTTCATCAAACTACTGAGTTTTTTCATAAGTTTCTTAAAAGTTTCATCATCTTAGCTGGTACGATAATTGTATTAGTTTTACTCTTCAATATATTCCGTATAATGTTTAAGATTTTGAATCCGCCTCCTCCCGATTATCCAGATGTACTATTCGGAAAGTTGCCGTCTGTTGTATTTCCTAAGTCTACAGTAAATGAGAACTTTACATATTCTCTAAATACATTATCTGGTACCCTACCCGTGCTTTCTGACAGAGCGAAGGTGTATAAGACGGAAATTTCTCCTGTCACATTATTAAATGTTCAGAATGCGCGTGAAAAAGTATCAAAAATAGGCTTTATAGACGAAAAAGATAAACAATTTCGTGAATTTGTCCTTACTGATACCCGTTATCAATGGCAAGTAGTCACTAATGGACTTTTGCGCACCATAGTTATGAATACAGACACATATGATTTCAAGCTTACAAGTACTTACAGGACCTATCCTCCGATTCTAAATCAATCTAGGATAGGCGATGAAATAAGTGCGAAAGAAGTTATAGATAAATTTTTTACCTCGATGAATCTATCACGTGAAGATATCGATATGGAAGACGCCAAGATTCGATCGCTTATGTTGGAGACAGGGGTCCTTATACCTGCAGATAGTGTTTCTAGTACACATATATATCGCGTCGATCTGTTTCAGAAAAAGCTTGACGAAAAACCTATATATTATCCGACTCATCCGTTTTCTTCGATGTATTTTTTAATGATGGCAAGATCTCATGATACTGAAGATATATTAGAAGCGAATTTTAATCATCAGATAATAGCTTCAGAATCAGCCAGTTATCCGATTAAAACAGCCGAAGAAGCATATTCTGAGTTAAAAGAGGGTAAAGGATACATAGCCAACTATTTCGGTACTTCAAGCTCGATCCCGATCACTGATGTTACTTTAGGATATTATTTGGGAGAAGAGAGGACGGGCTATATATTCCCTGTAATACTTTTTCAAAGTAAAGAAGAGTTTTTCGCATTCGTACCTGCTATTAAAGAGACCTGTCTTACATCGAATAATGCTTCAATAGAGGAGTGTCAGGGGAAGGCGGGAAGTAGTAAGTAGTAAGTTAAAAAAGCTCAGCTTTTCTCTGAAAGCTGAGCTTTAATTAGAAGTTATTGGTTATTAAAGAAAAAATCTGCGGGTTTTATAAACTTCACATTATCGTTAACAATTTTTGATAGAATTTCAGTATCAGCGAATCTATCTTCGCTTTTCATGACTATTATAATAAAGCGGTGCCCTTTTGCGGCCTTTGCAGTGACCAAAACTTCTCCGGCTCCCTGTGTAAACCCTGTCTTAATACCCACGATTCCATCGATTCCTAATAGCTTGTTAAGGTTAATTAATGTGTACGATTTTGATCCGTCAACTGTCGATATCACCTTTCTTTTCGTTGCTATTATCTTTGCGAGACCAGGGTTATTTATAGCGTACGATGAGAGTTGAGATAAATCATTTACAGTAGTGTAATTACCGTCATCATCAAGTCCTGCAGGGTCTGCATAGTGTGTGTATTTTAAGCTCAGATCCGCTGCCTTATTATTCATATGGTCTACAAAGCTTTTGACGCCCCCTGGATAATTTTCGGCAATTGCCAAGGCTGCGTCATTTGCCGAAGGGAGTAGTAAGGCATAAAGTATATCTTCAAATCTAATCTTTTCACCCACTTCAAACCCTGCTATTGCACCCTCTGTTTGAAGACTTTGTATGGTAATAATGTCATTCGGTTTAAAGTGCTCAAGTGCTACGATTGCTGTCATAATTTTTGTAGTGGATGCCATAGAAAAGCGGAGCTGTGGTTTTTTTTCATATAGAATGACTTTTGATGTATCGTCAAGAATGATCGCAGACTCGGCGGTTATTACGGGAGCTAACGAATCGTCAAGAATTGGATAGTCCGACAAATTAACAGGTTCTGAGATATCGACAGTATAATCAGCAATGTTTTGCTTGACCAGAATATTTATAACAGAAAGTACTAACAGTATAATAAAAAGGAATAATATCGGGATGAGATATACAGATTGTGTAGTTAAGTTAATCTCTTCGGGTTTACTTACTTTTGTTTTTTTCTCGACTGTTTTTTTCTTCAGTAGTGCTGAATCTTTCATCTATTCTCTCCATATCCCGCGGGAACATTGATGCTTCACGGACATTTGACAGTCCTAGAATTTGCATAGTAATCCGCTCTGCCCCAAATGCGAATCCGCCCTCCGGAGGTGATCCATATTTAAAAGCATCCAAAAACATTTTAATCTTATTTTTATCCATTTTCCACTCTTCGGCATGTTTTAGCAATTGCCCGTAGTTATTAACTCTTCTTCCGCCTGAAAGCCATTCGACGCCCCGACATAATAAATCCATACCATGATTATATTCTGGATTAGCGGGATCAGGGTAAACATAAAATGGTTTTTTCTTCGTCGGATAACCGTATATAAAAACCAAATCTGAACCGGTTTCCTCTTTAATAATGGCGCAAATTTCTCTTTCGTCTTCAGGGTTTAGGTCTTTTTCGGATCGAACGTCTCTTCCGGATTTTTCAAAAATCTTTTTTTGTGCTTCGCGCAAACTGATGCTTGGAGTTTTTTCAATGATACTTGGTAGTGTGGCGTTAAAAAGAGCTAGTTCATTCTTACATTTCTTTTCAAGAGTAGAAAAAATAAACTTTATGGTCGCATCAGCCATATCCCGCACATCCTCCCATGATTCTATAAACGCCATTTCTGCATCGAGCGATACAACTTCCGTAAGATGTCTCGTGGTTACCGAAGGTTCAGCGCGGAAAACTTTATTCACAGAAAAAACTCGTTCAAATGCAGTCATTACAATCTGTTTATATAATTGAGGGCTTTGTGTGAGATAGGCTATTTTATCAAAGTAGGCTATTTCAAATACTTCAGATCCACCCTCGGCCACTGCCGGTGCTATGCTCGGTGCCTGAAATTCAAAAAACCCTTGCGATTTCATATATTCCCGAAACGAATCGATGATTACTTCTTGAATCTTAAAAATTGCCTGAACTTTTGGATGTCTTAAGGTTAATGCACGGTGATCCAGTAGAGTAGGTAAATCCAAATTTAGGTCTTTACCTCCCATATCGAAAGGCATCTCGGCTGATTTTTCAATTACAGTTATGTTTTCAGATTCGAGTTCTATGGTTCCTGTAGCTGACTCTTTATTTATGTAACGCTCATCTCTTTTTTTCACCAAACCAGTTACTGATATCACATCTTGAGAGCCTAATGTTGCGGCTAGTTTGGCCAATTCAGGAGTAAATGCGCCTATTTGCAAGATTCCAGATCGATCCCGTAGGTCGAAAAATGCTATCTTACCATGCGCTCTTACAGTATGAACCCAACCGGAGACTGAAACTACCTTCCCGACATTTTGTAAGCATTCATATATAAGTGTTCTTGTTTTATTATTACTCATACAGTTAAATCAGAAATTAAAAATAAAATCTCAAAAATATATATTAAAAATCAAATATTTTATCTAAAATTTGTATTTTTTATTTTTTATGTTTGATTTTTTATTTATCACCGTATTCTACTCCACTTCAGCTTTCTTCGCAATAGCCTCAATTATGGACTTTTATATCCTTAACCTTTAATTGAAGTTTTCGTCTACCGTTCCATTTATTCTCGTCGATAATATATGCAAGATCTATGACGCCCCCAATATGGAAGTTATTTACTTGTTCTCCGAAGCCGAATGCAATTGCTTCTATTTCTGTATCATCCTGATTTACATGTAAGCGAAGGTGTTTACCTTCTCTTCCCAAGACGCGCAAATCCTTTAAGGTGAGATTTCTAGACATGAATACAGGCTCGGGATTTCCCATGCCAAACGGTGAAAGAAGTTGAAGAGCCTCATAAAATTTATCTGTAATAAATTCGAGAGGTATTTCGCAGTCAATCCTTATCGATCTTATAAATAGATCATCATTAAGCATTTCAAATGCTAAGTGTTCTAAGGCCTCAGTCATTTTATCGATTTTCTCAGTTTCGACAGTAAACCCTGCAGCCATCGGATGACCGCCGATATTTACGAAATATTCAGAAGATTGTCGTAGGAATTCTATTATATTGAATCCACTAATAGACCTTACCGATCCCTTGCTCAATTTTTCACCCTTAGCAATTACGACAGACGGTCTATAAAATTCTTCGACCAAACGTCCGGCTACCAGCCCGATTACCCCTTCAGGATATGAGTCATGGGTGACTATTAAAAGTTTTTTTAATTCAGCTCTGTCATGAACCGAGAGACTAGCGTGTTTAACAGCATCAATCATCACGTTTTGTCTTTCTTTATTCGTAACACCCAGCAGCGATGCCAATTCATGCGCTCGTGTTAAGTTTTTTGTACATAAAAGTCTTAAGCTATCCATTGCAGATTCCATCCTGCCTGTAGCATTAAGTCGTGGCGCTATAACATGGCCTACTTCATAAGCGCCTATACTAGAATTATCAATTCCGGCTTCTTCATATAGCGCATTAAGTCCCGGTCTTTTTGTATGGCTTAGTTTTTCAAGTCCGTATTTCACTATAGTTCTGTTAGCCTCCTTAAGAGGCACAAGATCAGCGATAGTCCCCAGCGTAGCTAGCTCTAGAAGGGGGTCATTTTCCATTTGCCATTGCCCACCCAAGACATACAAGCGAGCTTCTTCGCTTCGCTCGTCCGCTTCATTTGCCATTTGCAAGACTATTTCCCTTGCTAATACCCATGCTATTCCTGCTCCACAGAGTTTCGTCGTATGTACGATACTGAACGCATCTGGTAATCGATCACCTTTAATATGATGATCTGTAATAATACAATCTATTTTTTTTGTGTTAGCATAATCAACCGCAGCATTTGCCACAATTCCATTATCCACTGTGATGATAAGTTTTAGATCAGGATATTTTTCAATTAAATTATCTATCCCTTTAACGGACAATCCATATCCCTCATCAATTCTGTGTGGTATGTACGGAGTGACTTTTGCTTTAAGTCCGAAAAAAAGAGTTTCCCAAAGTATCGCTGTAGCGGTAAGTCCATCTACATCATAATCGCCATAAATTATTATTTGCTCTTGATTAATAATTGCCTTTTGTATTTTGTTTATTGTTTTTTCAACTTCTGTAGTATCAATCCCCACAGATTTTAATGTTATATTTTCGATTTGTGGGTGTAAAAAATATTCAATCTCTTTTTTTGTCTTTAGACCTCTATTCTTAAGAAGAATGTCGATAATCTTTTCAGTAGATAAGTTCGATTTTTTGTTTTTTATATCACTGAGTATTTGCCACCGTTTCATATAGGAATTCAAAGTTCAAAAGTTAAAGGTCAAAATCACAGGTAAAAAATCAAAAAGTTGATATATTTTTAACTTTTAATTTGTACTTTTGACTTTTGCATTTTTATTTTTAAGATTTTATTCTGTTATACTATATCAAATATATGCTTCAAAAAATACCTTCGCAAATTTTAGAAATAGTTGATAAATTTGAAAAAAATAGTTTTGAGATTTATCTGGTAGGAGGATGTGTAAGGGATTTATTGGTTGGTAAAAATATTACAGATTGGGATTTAACTACGAATGCTACTCCATCTGAAATGCTTACTTTATATCCTGATGCTTTTTATAATAACGAATTTGGAACTGTCGGAATACCTGTGAGTTTGTCAGACTCAGAACATCCGGGCGTAGTTGAGGTAACTACTTTTCGCACCGAAGCTAACTATACTGATAAAAGAAGGCCGGATAAAGTCGTTTGGGGAAAAACTATAGAAGAGGATTTACAAAGACGGGATTTTACTATAAACGCAATGGCCCTTCGGCCAGCAATGCTCGGTCAGGGTAAGCAATCTGATTTTGAAATCATTGATCCCTACAATGGTCAGGAGGATTTGAAGAACAAACTGATTCGTGCGGTAGGGGAGCCGCATGAACGATTTTCAGAAGATGCTCTGCGCTTAATGCGCGCGATCCGTTTCGCGTCACAATTAGGGTTCAGTATAGAAGAAAATACTTTAAATGCTATTTCCAAAAACGCAATTCTATTAACACATATTGCTAAAGAGCGGGTAAGAGATGAATTTATAAAAACTTTGGCATCGGATTTTCCATATGAAGGTGTTATGCTTTTTCGAAATACAGGATTATTAGAATATATACTTCCTGAACTTTTAGAAGGCATAGGTATCTCACAAGCACGTCCGGGCAGGCATCACACGGAAGATGTATTTACGCATAACGTATTATCTCTTAAGTTTTGTCCATCCATAGATCCCATCGTCCGCTTCGCAGCGCTTATTCATGATATCGGTAAGCCCCGTGTAGAATCTAAAGATGAAAACGGACTTGTGATTTTTTATAACCACGAAGTTTCAGGATCCAGAATGAGTTATGAGATCTGTGAAAGATTGCGGTTTTCGAAAAAAGACAGACAGAAGGTGGTAACTCTCATCCGTTGGCATATGTTCACAGTGGATGAACATATCACCGATGCAGCTGTCAGAAGGTTTATCAGAAGAATTGGAGTAGAAAATGTAAAAGATATGATAGATCTTCGGATAGGAGATAGACTAGGTGGGGGAACACAGACTGCCGAAAGTTGGAGACTTAAATTATTTAAAAAAAGACTTGAAGAACAACTCGCGCCTGCTCCGTTTTCTGTAAATGATTTAGTGATAGATGGTAATGACGTGATGAAAGAATTAAATATCACCCCATCGCGTAGGGTTGGTGAAATATTGCAAAAATTATTTGAAGAAGTTGATGAAGATCTATCAAAAAATACCAAAGAGTATTTATTAAAAAAGATAAAAGAAATGGTTTAATCTGCTAATAAATTTATAACTAATATTTTTCGAATGTATAATATATTAAATTATTATACAGTGATAGTTTTATATATCCCTTTTTAAATTATTTAAACTAAAAACATAGATGATAGATTTAAATGTATTTACCGATGAAGATGGTAATTATGGAAATCCGGTAGGTATAGTCGTTGATGTCGATTGTAAGATTGATAAAGATGAGCGTCAAAAAATCACTTATAAAAGCGGGTTAAGTGAAGTAATCTTCATAAATAGTTTTAAAGAGAAAAACATCAGTATTTATTCACCGCTTAGAGAGATTCCATTTGCTGGACATGCCATAATCGGAGCTGTTTATTTCTTGAATGAGGAATTCAATACCTCTATTGCAGAAATTGTGACTATAGAGGGAAGAGTTGGTGTTTGGAAGGAGAGAGAACAGATCTGGATTCGTGGGAAGTTGGAGAATGCTCCTCCTTGGAAATTGGAATTGCTCGAGTCAGTTGGGGAACTAGAAAAGCTTAATGCAGCCCAAATGTTAAATTTAGCTCACACATTAGTCTGGACTTGGATAGATAAAGACAAGGGTATTATTCGAGCTCGTACTTTTGCGAATGATTGGGGAATTCCAGAAGATGAAGCTAATGGTTCAGGCAGCATGATGTTAGCAGCGAAGCTTGATAGAAGCCTCACCGTATATCATGGAAAAGGTTCTGTAATTCATGCAAGACCTTCAAAACCAGGCTTTGCAGAAGTGGGAGGCTTAGTAAAAATTGTCAAAGAATAGTGCAAACGTATTTCAATCTCAGTAGAATAATAAGTTTTGAAACTCAAATTTGCACTTATGTGCTATAATTATTAGTACCTCTTTCGTTTTGCTACTGGC
>CAZNVI010000029.1:0-13237 GCA_964576705.1 uncultured Gammaproteobacteria bacterium
CTTAAGTTTATTAAATAAATTAAGTTATATCGGGTTGCTTTTTATAACTGATTACTCATGAGTTTATATCTGTATAAAAATGTGTTACACTATACACGAAATCATATTTATGGTTAATAAAATGTATAAGAAAGATGACATAAATTTTGAAGGAATTTCTATGCAGGAAGGTAATAAATCATCCACTCTTAAGTTGTTAGTGTTTATGATTATAACAGCTGTAGTCTTAGGACTATTAATATTTACAGCTGGCAGTTTTTTTGCGGGTAATAGTGAAAATCCTGATACACCTCAAATAACTATACTCCCGACATCTTCGGAGTCTGATCCCACGAGTATTCCTGAGCCCACTGAGAGCGATGAGGTAACTCCAACCGTAACAGGAAAAACCACGCCTGCTCCATCTGTTACATCAAGCGTTGTGAAACAAACACTGACGGTTGAAGTTCTAAACGGAAGTGGTGTTAAAGGGGCTGCTTCGTCAATGACCAGCGTCTTAAAAAATGCCGGGTATACTATAGTTCGCACAGGCAATGCTGACACATTTACTTATACCGGAGTTACTATAAATATTAAGAAAAGTAAGGCTTCATCCTTAAATCAATTAAAGAAGGACCTTTCTGCAAATGACTATCTGGTGACTACAAGTACTACCACCTATCCCGAATCATCTACAGCTGATGCTGTCATTATATTAGGAAGCGAAGAATAATATAAAAGCGTCAAAGCTTCATAGTTTCAGGGTAGTTTACCTTTGAAACTTTGCATCTTTGCATCTTTGAAACTTTAAGTATGTTTGACGTCGCTTGTATAGGTAACGCCCTCATTGACTCATTTCTCACAATACATGAGGCAAATGAACTTCTCCGCATTGATGAAGGATCAAAAGAATTACATATAAGACTTGGTGAAAAAATCCCGTTAGATAAAGCTCAATTTGAATTAGGTGGGAATGCATGTAATGTTTCAGTGGGATTATCAAGATTAGGACATAGAGCTACTTTGATAGCTGAAATTGGTGATGATGCGTTTTCAAATAGAATTAAAAATAGTTTGACTGATGAAAAAGTCGATCTTTCGCGTTTCGTAACTAGTCATGCACCCGCATCTTTTGCTATGGGATTAAGTTTCAAGTCCGACAGAGTATTATTCGTCCATCATGTAGAAAGAGATCACAATTTTAACTACGACGGTTTGCGTCCGAAGTGGGTGTATTTAAGCTCCATGGGTAATAAATGGCAGCATGTTTATAATGAGGTTCCTGTTTTTGTTAAGCAAAATAATGCAATGCTCGCATTTAACCCAGGCACTAGACAAATTGCAGAAGGATTAGATGCATTAAAACCAGTATTGGCTGCTTCTGATATTCTGTTCTTAAATAAGGAGGAAGCAGCAAGATTGGTAGAAGGCCCCACTTCGCTAAAGCTACGAGGGGCAAGCAAAGAGCTTATGGTAAATGGTAGCAGCAGAGAGCAGAGTCAAGAACTGGCAAATAAATTACAGCTAACGGGGCCTAAGATTATTGTGATAACTGACAGCAGCAATGGTTCATTCGCGCTTGATAATGAGGGAAATTTTTATAACCAAGGAATTACAGATGCTACTGTTATAGATAAAACCGGAGCCGGAGATAGCTTTGCAAGCGGATTCCTATCGGCTATTATGTATGGATACGATATTCAATACGCCTTAAAATGGGGCGCTATGAATTCTGCATCAGTAGTCGGAAGTGTCGGTGCACAGAGAGGACTTTTAACAAAAGAACAGATGGATAGTAAGATAAAGGGTGAAGCGTAAAGGGGAAAGAGTATGAAAATATTTATCGGAACAGATCATAGAGGATTTAAATTAAAAGAAGACCTTAAGGAGTGGCTGACACAACTCGGCCATGAGTTACATGACGTGGGTGCGCATGTATTAGCACCGGATGATGACTATACTGATTATGCGTCAGCCGTAGCTTTTAATGTCTCCAAAACTCCAGATGCTAGAGGGCTTGTATTTTGTGGCAGCGGAGTGGGAGTGGATATAGTAGCAAATAAAGTGGACGGAATACGTTCAGGATATGGCGCGTCGGTTGAGGAGATAACAAGTGCCAGGCGGGATGATAATATAAATGTGCTGGCAGTTGGAGCAGAGTTTACAGATACAGATAAGGCCAAAGAATTAATACGAGCTTTTTTAGATACAAAATATGCCAAAGAAGAAAGATTTGACAGAAGGCTTAATAAAATCGAAAAAATTGAAAACATGAATTAAGATATGGATTCAAAAACTTTTGAAATTATCCCTGCGATTTTGGAAAAAGAGTGGAGTGAAATTGAAAAAAAAATTGAACTAGTAAAACCTTTCACGAGATCAATTCACATAGATATCATAGATGGTAAATTTACTGATAACACTACATTTCTGGATCCAGCTCCTTTTAAAAAATACACCAATGATTTATTTTTTGAGCTTCATATGATGGTAGAAAACCCTATCGAATACATCGAGCCTTGGGCAAATGTCGGATTCAAACGGTTTTTAGGTCATATCGAGAAAATGCCAGACCAAGAAGGGTTTGTCGCAAAGGCGCAGATGTATGGGGAGGTAGGATTAGCTATTGACGGTCCCACGCCGACTTTTGAAATTAAAGTGCCTATTATAGATTTAGATACGGTATTTTTCTACACAGCGGAAAGGGTAGGCCATTCAGGAGCCGTTTTAATGCCGGATAGACTTGAAAAGCTTCGAAAGTTCGCAGATGAAAATTTAATACCAATTGGAGTCGATGGGGGAATAAATGAGCAAACAATTACAGATGCTTTTCAGGCAGGGGCCAGAAGATTCGGAGTCACTAACGGGATTTTTAAAACTGTCGACCCGCGTGATTCATACCAAAAGCTCCACGATATTTGTAACTCACTGCTGTGATGAGTAGAACTTAGCTCTAGGATTAAATCCGCATGCAACAGAGTTCTCAGTACCTTTAAAGAAATACTCTATTTTCCCAAAACATGACCTGGCAATTACATCAGATGGAACTTGTTCTATGGGATCAGCTGTTTTGCCTAAAAGATTTACCATGACATCATGCCATATAGGGGCAGCGCCGGTTATGCCTGATGCTAAGGCTTGATTCATAGGACTATTATCATTATTGCCCACCCAAACAGTTACTACATAGTCTTTTGAGTACCCGATAGTCCAGTTATCTCTTTTATTATCTGTAGTACCTGTTTTAACACTTATTTTACGACCGGGTATCAAAAGTTTAGATTCCGGACCGAAAACCGCACTTCTTGTTTGGTTATCACTTAAGATATCAGAAATAATATATGCAACGCCTGAGGGTAAAACGTTTTCTTGCAGATTGTTTTCTTTCTTTTCGATAATTTTACCTTTGGAGTCAGTTATTAATAGAATCGGTTCAAGGTCTGATTTTATTCCTTTATTACTTAGTGTTCCGAACACAGTTGCCATATCAAGCATTGTGGTATCAAATCCGCCTAAAGTTACAGAAAGTCCGTAATCAGATGGATCATTCCAGGTGGATATCCCCATTTTTTTACCCAGTTCTACCATATTTGAAATACCGGTACGCTGTAAAGTCTTAACAGCCGGTAAGTTCAGAGAGTTCGCTAATGCAAAGCGCATAGTAACACGTCCGAAATATTTGCCGTCATAATTCACTGGAGAATATGGAGGAGAGCCTGTGCCTCCGGGAAAAACAGTTGGTGAGTCATTGATCATACTTAAAGGCGTTAAGCCTTTTAGAATGGCAGCGCTATAGGTAATGACCTTTACTGTTGATCCGGGTTGCTGGAGGGATGTCGTGATGTTAACATTTCCTCCGTTTTCATCGTAATAGTCCTTACTTCCGACCATAGCTAAGATATCTCCATTTTTGGGGTCAGTAATTAACGCTGCTCCATTGTTTAAATTAAGATAGGTATTTCTTTCCACCTCGGACTTGACTATCTTTTGAGCCATGTCTTGTTTTTTTATATCCAGACTTGTTATGACATTTAACCCTCCTCTTTCAACAGCTGCTAGGCCATGTTTTTGTATTAGAAGATCTTTCACATACATAACGAAATGAGGCGCTAAAAGTGGAGCCGCTGGTTTTCGGAAACGAAGTATTTCCGTTTCAGCTTTATTTTTTTGACCAGACGTTATATATCCTAAAGAAAGCATTCGTGAAAGTACTTCTTTCTGACGGTTTTTCCATCGGGAGTTTGTAGCATATGGAGAATATGTAGTCGGTGCTTGTGTAATTCCTGCCAAAAAAGCGCTTTCTGCAAGTGAAAGTTTTCCTACATGCTTTCCGAAATATACTTCTGATGCCGCTTCGATACCCCAAGCAGTGCCTCCGTAAGGTACTTGATTGAAGTACATTTCTAAGATCTGCTCTTTGTCATATATGTGTTCTGTCCAGTAAGCAAGTACAATTTCTTTAATCTTTCGGGATAATTTTTTTTCGCTGGTGAAAAAAGATGATTTTATAAGCTGTTGAGTTATGGTGGACCCGCCTTGTATAGGTTTGCCGTTAATAGCATTTTCCTTCAATGCTCGAATTATTGATGCTATATCAAATCCCGGGTGGTTATAAAAGTTTTTATCTTCTATTGCTAAGGTTGCGTTTTGTAGGTGTTTGGGAATATCGGCAAGCGAAACTAAGGTACGGTTTTGGTCTGTATAAATTTCATAAAGTAATACTTTGTTTCTGTCATAGATTTTCGTTGTTTGGGGTATCTGTTGTAAGGATAGCTCTTGTGGATTTGGAAGATCCTGAAGAAAAATAACAGTCAAGCTAGGTAAGAAAATAAAGAAAGTCGAGAAAAAGATACCTAAAAAAAAATATTTAAATTTCACCAGGGGAGATAAAAATTGGATACTTTTTTTAGCTCCTCTTTTTTTTGGGAAGCGTGTAAGATATATGCGTTTAATTTTCCTTTTTTTACTCTTTACAATAGAAAGTCCATTTTTAATAAAAAAACCTAAGCGTTTAAATACGATTACAACTGTTTCTATAAATCGGTTAACTATTAATAAGCAGTAAAGTAGAAGAATGGCTGGAATTTTCAGTTCAGGAGAAAGTGTTTTATATTTCTTTGCTATTGTTTCAAAGATTCCTGCCATATTGTCAATAGATTTTAAGCGAGATTTTCAGCCTCAAACTCTTATAAATCTACCTGATTATACTAAAGGAAAATGGGAATTAAAAGTAGGAAATGACAACGGGAATATAATATATTAGATTCTCTTGAGCAATTTTTCGGTTAGAGCGAAGAAGAGTCTTGTTCAAGTTCTGTAATATCAGAAGCTGGATCACCGGTATCTACTAATTCTGCCTCTGTTTCTGTTTCTTCTGCAGGCTCTTGCGGAATTACTGATGTTGTTGGTGTTTGAACAGTTTCTTGATTTGGTGGCGTAGTGGTTATTTTTTTGGCTCTATTCAAAACACCGGTAACATAGACAGCACTGGCGGCCAAAATAATTATTAGAAATACAATTCCGATAGCTACCATTAGTGCTCTTTTATTTTTTCCTGCGGTATTTGATACTTGTGGAGGTGGTGTTGGATTTAGGGGTGTTTGCGTGATTGGCGCAGATGGTTGTTCTGCAAGTTTCGTATCAACAATTGGCATAGCAGTAGGCGGTGTAGAATTTTGGCCATTTGGTTGGGTAGTTTGTTGATCCATAAATTTATTGTTCTACTGTTGAAGTAGGTGATAATGTAACGCTAGGAGTCGCAACAAACGCTGTAGGTTGAGCAGATGGTGAGCTTATAGGAGTACCTGTTTTTTTAACGCAAGATTTCAACCTCCTAAGTTCAGTTGCTGCTTTTAGGACTGCTTGTTTTGCTTTTATCACTTCCTGATGGGTATTTCTTAGATCTTGTGTTACTAATTTTATAGTCGTACCTACGTTTGTCTTTGCTGAATCCTCAGCGCTGATATTAAATTCATATGATTTTACTGCTTGTGAATCGACAACTACTGATGCTAGAGCTAAAGAATTTTCAGCAAAAGCGATAGCTGAATTGAGATCAGTTTTGTCGCATCCTGTTATTCCATCTGAATTAGTTTGTATCCGAGTAAGAATATCTTCGAGTTTGTCTAATGCTTCGCTCATCCGTTCGGCTCTTTTCGAGCTGATGCTGGCAATTTTTTCATCAAGCTTTAAGACTACTTCTTTTCTTCTCAGGTCTTTAAAAGTTTTTAACTTAGTCTCAAGAGATTCTCTTTTTTGTTCATGCAGTTGTTTTTTTTGTTCTAAATAATCTTTCACATTTTCCTGCCTGGATTTATCCGTTTTTGGTCTATTTTCAGAAGCTTGCTTGAGAGTTGGACCGATCCGGAAATCTTTAGAAACCGTAGGTGCTGTAGTTACTCCGGTTGGTGTTAAAGCTTGTGCATATGATACATGCGTTAATGCTAAAACTAATGACGAAATTATCACGGGGAAATATCTTTGTGGCATGTTAAAGATAATAAACGATCCGGTTAAGCACTGTCAAGTTAAGCGAAAAAGTTTATGGTTTCGGTTCGGTCGTGGGGTGTGGACAGGAAAGGCAGTACCTATTTTTTAAAGGATCAGTAACTATTAACTCTGTTCTTTCTTCTACGTTTTCC
The DNA here is from genome assembly GCA_964576705.1 of uncultured Gammaproteobacteria bacterium. GTDB lineage: Bacteria > Patescibacteriota > Microgenomatia > Levybacterales > UBA12049 > CAYMDS01. The sequence continues at coordinate 6,621 of CAZNVI010000029.1, forward strand.
GTTTGTCCTTCTTTCGCTAAATCGTTGGTTCCTTTGTCTATAAAAACTTTTTGTCGTCCGGGATCAGTGTCTTTAGGCTCGGTTCCCTTTATAAAATATTCAAATCTGGTAGGACATCTGTCGGGTGTTCCGTCTGGTGGAGCAAGCAGCCCGGATGTAGCGCATACAGTAAGACCCCGGACATCATTTGGAATCTTCGGCCAGGATGCAGGATTTTTTTCGACAAGGTTCTTCATGATTTTATTCCAAATAGGCGCAGCTCCGGTTACGCCCGATACGATATTTCCCATCGGAGTGTGATCATTGTTTCCTACCCATGTTACGACGACAAAATCGGAAGTATATCCGATAGTCCAGTTATCTCTATAATCGTTAGTGGTGCCGGTTTTTACTGAAATCGGTTGATTACCGATTCTCAGTAGAGAATTTGTACCGAATGCATTTGACCTGGCTGCGTTATCGAGAAGTATGTGAGATATTATATATGCGACACCCGAAGGTAAAACGCGTTTTCCGAATATCGGACTGTCAGGAGGTGAATACTTTTCAAGTACGCGGTTTTTGCTGTCCGTGATTTGTAAAATAGGCTGTAAGTCTACTCTATATCCTTGGTTTGCGAAAACACCAAAGGCCTTTGCCATATCGATCATAAATACTTCACCGCCGCCAAGTGTTAAAGAGAGACCATAATTATCAGGGTTTGTAAATGTTGAGATTCCCATGGCTGATGCTGTTGCGATCATGGCATCAAGCCCGTTTAATTTCAGCATCTCTACAGCCGGAATATTTTTTGAATTACCTAAAGCCTCTCTCATCTGGATTATGCCCGAGAAGGTTCCGTCATAGTTCCGCGGACAATAAGAGGGGGACCCGGGATTTGAGAAACAAATAGGCTGATCCACAAATGGAGTCGCTGCCGTATAGCCTTTTATTAGACCTACTGCATAATTGATAGGTTTTATTGATGACCCGGGTTGTAAAGGTCTTAATACCACGTTGACGTTGCCGTCGGTTTCTTCTATCTCGAAATAATCGCGACTGCCTACCATTGCTAAAATCTCACCTGTAGCAGGGTTGGTTACCAATGCAGCGCCATTTGATACTTTATAGTTTTTAAGAGATGCTACTTCGGAAGCTACTGTTTCCTGAACGTAGTTTTGTATCGATAAATCAAGAGATGTTTTTACGCTTAAACCTCCTTGTTCGACTTTATTGACTCCGTATTTGTCTATTAATAAGTCTTTTATATAAAGCACGAAGTGAGGAGCCAGTATTTTATTTGTTAGTTTTTGGAATTGCAGTTTTTCTTTTTTCGCTTTCTCAAGTTCGGATTTTGAGATATATTTTTGTTCATACATTTTCGCAAGGATTATTTGTTGTCGGTCTATCGCAAGTTCTGGATGCGTGCCGAACGGGGAGAACCTTGAAGGAGATTCCGGTAAACCCGCAAGATATGCGCTCTCTGCCAGACTCAAATTCTTGGCTCTCTTGCCGAAATACGTTATAGATGCAGTTTCAATTCCATAAGAAGTCCCACCATACGGAACTTGATTTAGATACATTTCAAGTATCTTATTTTTTGGATATATAACTTCAGTTACAATTGAGAGTATTATTTCTTTAGCTTTCCGTTGGATTGTCCGTTCCGGTGTAAGAAGCGTAGTTTTTACGAGTTGTTGTGTAAGAGTAGATCCTCCCTGAACCTGTTTTTTAAATAATGTCGAGTAAGTAGCTCTTAAAATTCCTCGAAAATCTAAAGCGCCATGGTTATAAAAGTCTTTATCCTCTATAGCTATAGTCGCATGCTGTACGTGCTTTGGAATATTTGCAAGCGGCACGAAGGTTTGGTTTTTATCAGCGTATATTGTATATAGCAGAATGCCGTTTCTGTCATATATTCTTGTTGATTGAGGTTGGACATCATGCTGTAATCCGGCAGGGGACGGGAGGTCTTTTAAGATAAAAATGTAGAAAATCGAAACGGTTGCTAGGATTACCAAAAGCAGTATTGAAATCGTTAGTCTCTTCTTAAAAAATTTCCTTTTTCGTTTATCCTGCTTGATTTCGTGTTTTGAAGATTTTCCAAAGAGTTTTAGCTTTGGAAAAAGTTTGCTTTTCACAGAATGTATGGTAACAAATTTTTTTACCTTTGTCATTTTATACTAATTATACTATTATTTAAATACTTAACATCCGGCATGCTCCGTTGTTTTATGAACCTCTTACCTGTGAGCTAAATGGAACTATAAGTTCAAAAACAATTGGACATAAACTTAAGTATGGAAAGTATATTATATTTTATTCAGGACTTCATAATACTACTAATCAGGCATATAACAGATTTCATTCATTCAATAGGAATTAATGTACTCGATGTAGTTATAGTGCTTATACTTTTCTTCTATGCATATGAAGGGTATATCTTAGGGTTTTTGGGTGCCAGCCTGGATCTAATCAGTTTCATACTCTCTTTTATCATTGCCTTAAAGTTCTACAACCTTCTTGGCCTTTTCTTAGGAGATACTTTTGGTATACCGCCGGGATTTGCTAGAGCTGGATCATTCTTCATACTGGCACTATTTAGCGAAATAATCATAGGCCTGATTTTCAGGAAATTAACAAAAAAAATGCCTGATATTTATTACAATAATCCCCAGAGTATAGGAAATAAATTGAATAGTTTTTTAGGAGTTATACCCGGAATAATGTCAGCTTTTATTATCCTTTCTTTCTTATTAAGTGTGATCATTTCACTCCCGTCCTCGCCTTTGTTAAAAAATGCAGTTACACAATCGAGAATCGGTAAAGTTTTGGTTGCTAATACAAGCTTATTTGAGAAAGGCTTGAATGACATTTTCGGCGGAGCACTTTCTGAGACCATGAATTTCATTACGGTTAAACCTCAGAGCAATGAGACAGTAAATCTTCGTTTTACCATATCAAGTCCTACATTTGATGCGGAAGCTGAATCTGAGATGTTGCTTTTGTTAAATAAGGAGCGTGAGAAAAACGGCGTTGATCCATTAGTTATGGATACCAAACTGCGTGATTTAGCTCGAGATTATTCAAAGGATATGTTAAAGAGGGGATATTTCTCTCATTATAATCTTGAAGGACAGTCGCCTTTTGATCGTATGGATGCATATGGCATAACTTACGGTTATGCAGGCGAAAATTTAGCTCTTGCTCCAAGTACTGCCCTTGCTATGCAAGGATTGATGAATAGCCCAGGACACAGGGCAAATATCCTGAATGCTAATTTCGGAAAAATCGGTATAGGCGTCATGGACGGCGGCGTCTACGGAAAGATGTTTACCCAAGAGTTTACAGATTTATAAGTCACCATGATAGAAAGATGCTTGCCTCGTAGACTCGCTCCTCTGACGCGAAGATGGAAACTTCGGGAGAAGGTAAGAGCTCTATGCGGTTCACCGACTAATAAAATTATCGATTACGCTTAGGTTAGGACGGTAAAATAAATCCCTGCTATTACTAATAACGCTGCGAAAACTGTCTGATATTTATTTCCTCGTTCTCCCTGAAAGACGAAAGCTGCAAGCACGTTCAGCAGTACGGATATGGCTTGTAGTGGTACTACTGTAGTTACAGTACCTAGTTGGATTGCCCTGATTCCGAAAAATGGTGTCAGAAACCAAAAAATCCCTGTAAGTAATAAATATTTTCTATATTTATTCTCGTTTGATATGGAGTGTTTTATCTTAGATATAGGAAACTTATTAATTGTGAATAACATTATGGCAGGGAAGGCAAATGTTAAAAATATGTAACCTGCCAGGTTAAATTGACTTGAAATACTGATATCTATAGAAAGTGCGATCGAGAATATGAAAGTAGCCGTTACTGCATAAGTTATAAATTTGTTACGAATTGGCATACCTTTTTTATAAAGAATAAGCACATTACCGGCGAGTATAAAAAGCGCTCCAAGTATCTTTGTATAAATTACAGGTTCTTTAAAAATGGTTATACCGTAAATAATAAGGAAAACTGTGGTTAGCTGGTTAAGTATCGTATAGAGCGATATCGGGAGATTTTTAATTGCTTTTGTTTGTAGGATATTGTTAACTGCATATAAAATACAACCGCAGAGCAATAGCACATAGAAGGTTATTTGCGTAGGTAATCTGAAAGCAGCAAAGAGAGAAAATAATAATGCAGTGCTTCCGGCTGTAAATTGTAAAACTATGGTCGTGATAGTATCGTTTTCGGAGTTCCGCGCCGCCAGTTTATAGAATTGGAAAAATGCGACAATTGAGAAAAGGTAAGCAATTAAATTGAACTGCCAAGTGCTAAATATACTCATCTGTCTGAAATTATACTACATAGTAGTACTTTATCGTTAATTTTCAGAAGCTTTTGGTACCTGTGGTACTCGTGATGCCCGTGGTACTTTTCTAAAATACCCCTTGTTTAAATTTTAAATTTAGATATACTAATTCTTGAATTATGATAAGAGTTGCGATAAATGGTTACGGGCGAATTGGCCGCGTAGCACATAGAATAATTATCCAAAAATATTCTTCAGAAATTGAGGTAGTTGCCTTAAATGCCGGGTCATCTACAGACCTTAAAGGATGGATGTATCTTTTAAAATATGATTCTAATTATGGTGTTTTACCCGCAGAGTTGAGTGTTAAAGAAAATACAGACTCTACGAAGAAAGATCTTCTCGGCAGCTTAATAGTTAATGGTAAAGAAATCCCGGTTTATTCGCAGAAAGACCCTACACTTCTTCCGTGGGGCGCTCTCGGAGTCGATACAGTTATCGAGTCCACCGGCGTCTTCACGAGATACGAAAAGTTGGAGCTGCACATGAAGGCTGGTGCGAAATCAGTCGTCTTGTCAGCTCCGGCTAAATCGTCAGAAGCCGGAACCGTTCCTACTTATGTAGTTTCGATAAATGATGATATTTATAAAGACGAGAAAATGATCAGTAATGCATCTTGTACCACAAATTGTATAACACCTGTTGCGAAAGTGATTGATCAAACTTTCGGGATAGATAAAGCCATGATGACGACAGTTCATGGATATACATCAGATCAGAAGTTATTGGATGGCGGACACAGTGATTATCGAAGGGCACGTTCTGCAGCGACTAATATCATACCTACGACTACAGGAGCTACTAAAGCTGCAGCAAAGGCATACTCACCCTTAGCAGGAATTTTTGACGGCCTTGCGATCAGAGTTCCTGTTCCAGTCGGGTCGCTATCAGACTTCACCTTTTTATTAAAAAGGAATACGACTAAAGATGAAATCAATGATGCATTGAAAAAAGCATCTGAAGCTGAAGGTTATAAAGGAATTTTAGCTGTATCAGAAGATCCTTTAGTATCCTCCGACATAGTAGGTAATCCGCATTCATCAATAGTCGATCTATCGTTAACGCAGGTAGTAGGCGGGAATATGGCGAAGGTAATTGCCTGGTATGATAATGAATTCGGTTATGCAAATCGATTAGTCGAGCAGACTTTATTTATAGGCAGTAAATCTAAATAGTTTCTTTTCCGTTTTTTGTAAATTACCGAGCGTCTTCTCTTTGTTGATACTCAGCAATATATCTGTCAATGTCTATCTGCTTTAACATTTCACCCGCTTGAGCAAGAAATTCTGAATCAAGAGGTTTACTTTGAGCCATATATTCAACGATTATAGGTCGTAATCTTTCTCCTAATACTTTCCGTGATTGTATGATAAATGAATCTGTAGGATTTGTATCAGGCATGAGTCTGCCTATCGGCTCGACGCTTGGAGCATGCATGCCCTGGATAGCATAAGCCAGGCCTTCATCTAAGAGTGTTGCGACTTGTCCGTATTGATTAGTAATACTGCTAATTCTCTCCAAATCTGTGGCGAACTGAGAGTCAGGTCTGCTATCAAGTAATCCATGTACCCCTTCATGTAGTACTGTACTGGCGACGCTTGCCATAACGATTGTATTGTATTCTTTTGAAGCGAGAACACCAAATGCTGGATGTGGTTGTTGTCTCATTTCTTCAATTTGCGTAGGCGTAGGCATTTCCATATCTATTAATCTATCAGTTACTTGTCCTGTTCCGATTTTTTCTCCTGGAATAATCTTTATTGCTAAATCTCGCGCTTCCTGTCTCGCATACCCACCCAAGAATCTCCGGGTCTGCAATAACGCAACATCAACGTTATCCTCTGTTAGTCGTTTGTGCAGCGCTTCTGTTTGTTCGGGGAATAGTTGCTCGCGAGTATCAACAATGGGAATAGTGAATCGCTGTTGTTCGGCACTTGCTTCAGCTTGAGGAATAAATTTTGAAGCCTCAATAGGAGCTTTAATTATAGCTTTTGTATCCATTGCTGTTTCTGTCTGTACACCACCTTCTGCCATACTATATTATATATTTGGTATCACGAGTAAATTAATTATAAAAAATTATAATTTATGGTACCGAATGTTTATGAGATAATAATATAGGGTAATATGCAGAATATTATCTTGTCAATACAATCAAGTGTTATGAAGCCAGGTTAGTAGCAGTTTTTTTGGATGATTTACGTAAGTGGTATTCCTCAAAAAGGATACAAAAAAGAAGGTAATAAACATATATTAAAAAAGCTCTTTA
>CAZNVI010000030.1:0-13151 GCA_964576705.1 uncultured Gammaproteobacteria bacterium
TGATGGAGTAAAAGGTTATGCTGAAATCTTGACAAAACTGGCAAAAACCGCTGCTGTCCATACCCACCCCCACTTCCCAATCCAATTCAAACAGTTATTCAGGATTTAATTGCTTTAAGTGAATATAAATTTAAAGCTTATAAAGCATCGCATCTTGAACTAATTTCCGCCGTTCTCTTCCCTTGGTTTTATCAAGAAGAATTCTACTTTCCGGAGTTCTTTTAACAATATCTGCTTTAGCAATCAAAGGGGCAGGAATATCGCCCATTTGCGACTTAACCTCCATAACTAATTTTTTCCTCCAGCCTGAAACATCGGGTATTTCTTCCTCCCCTCTCCATCTTCGTGTACGTCTATATTTCTCCCGAAGCATTGCTGATGCAGACCATCCCTGCAAACCTTGAGGAATACTGGCAGACGGAATAACTTCAAGATTAGTAATGTCTAAATTTTTACCCGTATTGTCATAATCATAGACTACCCTTCCATCATCTATAACTACAGCAAATTCTACAGGTTTTTGTGTCATATTCATTGTGTTTATCATCTGAGTACGAATTATTTCTGCTAATTCCGTAAGTCCGTATCTCTCCAATCCCTCAGCTATATCCTCCTGCTCTTTTATCCAGACAGTATTCCTTCTCTGATATGCGATATAGTCTTCACACTGCGGTACATCACGCGACATACTCCTTATTCCTGCACCCTTCGCCCAAAATTCGTCTGAAAAAAGTCTTTTGGCAATAGGTTCCAAGTATTTTCTCTGAACTTCTTCTGATAAACCATCAAGTAATCCTGTTCGCAGTACCGCTCCAGCATCAGATGCAAATGCCATTTGTCTGTACTCACCATTTTCTGCATGATCTAAGCTCATCGCGAAAAATCCTCCTCCTTCTTGCTCTTCAACCCAAAAATCCGCAAGCACATTTTCTCTGATATCACGCGCAACCTGTTTATAGCTAACGACTCTGTCTTCATCTTCTTCAAATAAATATGAGGCTGCTTCATAAGCTTGTACGGTTAAACCCTGTACTACCAGAGACGCGATAGGCGCATCATAATTCGGCAGAGTACCATCCGAATGGAGAAGCGAGTCATACCCGTCCTTCCAATAATTATTCCTGTGGCTTTTAGGACTTGGCTCATAGAATTCTATATAGCCTCTTTCCGATTTCTCTCTCTCGCTATCAAGAAACTCCATGGCGAGCTCGACACTATCTCTAATCGTTCGCCTTTTACCATCTTTACCGTTTATTTCCTGATCTAGGAAATCTTTATTCCCTCTTGCCTGGCAGAGTCTTGCTACCATATTTACAAACATTTGCGTGGTGTCGCTATTAAAATAAACTGTAAGTGAATCCAGTTTGGATGCTTCTTCTGTTGATCCCACTACGCCCCACTGCACTGATAAGTTATCTAGATTTTTTGTTTGTTCAGGATTATATACTCTACTGTATTGCCCGTCTTCTAATTTCTTAAAAGTACCATCCGGGTTCCTTTCGTGGGTGTATCTTTGTAAATGCTCATGAGGCATCTTACCGCGTCTTTCCTGAGTAGCTGATACATCATTCGTGCCCTGTAAAGTGGCTAAAGCAAGAAGAGCTCTATCAGCCATTTCAGGCCTAAACTCTATTAGATCTTCAATCATCTCCATAGCATCTCTACCGAAAGGATGCCCGAATCTGGGATCAATACTGGCATGTATGAAACCATCTGGAGCCTGAACCCTTCGGATTACATCTGCACTTGCGGGAGCCTTATATCGTTGTTCAATCGGCATATTTAAGCCGGACTATACCATACTATAAGATTGAATTCAAGAATAATTGATGATTAGCTACAGAAAAAACCTTATTCACTAACAAATTCATCCATATGGACAGTATCCCACATGGATTCGGGAAGCCAAAGATTTCTAAAATGCCGCCACTCATTCCATCCCACTGAAAGCCTGGCATTCTTCACTCCCTTTGATGTAAGACGGTTACTTAATTCTTCAATCTGCACAGATTCGCCAAAAGTTCCGTATAGAATGATTTGTCTTTTATCGTCTTTATATTTCTTCCGAAAGTTCGAGATTAGTGAATTATCAAGCACTTTCGCCTCCCCCTTTTCATCATAGAGAGGAAATGAAACAGCTGACTTAATATGCGCTTTAAGAAAGTCTTTTTCAGACCTGAGATCTATTAATAAAAAAGCGTCATACTTCCCTTTTTGCATCTTTAGTAATAGATCGTAAGGATCTACTACAGATTCGATTTTCGGCCCAAAAAAATTTGGTGCTTTCGGTAGATCCAAAGTCAGAAAACCCATACCGAAGATGAAGCCGACGATGAACATACCAAGCATTATCTTTCTGTTTCTTGCATAAATTCCTTCAACTGATTTTTTTGATATTCCTTTCATATTTCTATTTATTCATATCTTAAAGCATTTAAGGCAGAAATCTTTTTAGCTCTTCTGGCTGGATAATATCCAGTCACAATCCCAACTAAAAAAGAAGATATAACTATTATAACTATCAAAAACCAGGGAATGTAAGTAAGATCTAAAATTCCCTCTCCGTTTGCTAAAGCAACCATAGATATGATAAGTGACAGTGTTTTTCCGGCTATAAATCCTAAAAATAATCCACCGAACCCGCCGGCCATACCGAGTATCATAGCCTCAGCCAGAAAAAGATCTCTGACTTCTTTTGACACCATACCGATAGTTTTCATACCGCCTATTTCACGCGTCCGCTCTAAAAGCGAAACAGTAAGGGTGTTAAACATCCCTAAAGATGCTACACCGAGTGCCACAAGCCCTATTAACACAAGCAGGATTCGTAAATTTGAGAAGAGGGATTCAATCTGTGAGACAGTATCCGCGGCACTGCTTGTACGAAAACCAAGTACTTCTACTTGCTTCCTTACGTCATTCATAGACTGTTGTGAAGCTAAAATAATTTTCAACTGAGAATAATTCTTTATACTTAAAGACGCTGCGTTATCTAGGGGAATATAAAAATATGCAGATTCATCATCGTCGATTACGCCCACTATTTTAAACTGTTTCTCCTCAGTCGTCGCCTTACCATCAATCGCAGGAACTATGGACTTAGTAAGAACAAATGACGTCTTAAACTCAGTATTTAAGGCCTTATCCAAAGGTATATTTAAAAGCGTAAGAAGTCCGTTTGATACTACAGCTTCGTAAGTAGACCCTTTCTGGAAACGGATTACTTCCTGTTTCTTATTAGTGGATTGAGTGGCGAAACTGACTACTTCCATTCCGGCCTCATCAGTGGCGATTACGATATCACCTGTTATAGATGCGCTTTCAGATGCTAGGTCTTCTGTAGCATCATCTAAAGAAGCAGACTCACTGGCATTTGATTCATCAGCTAAAACTGCAGACGTGGAGTCTCCAAGCACATTACTTGACTGAATGACTATCTCATTTTTCTGAATACATACACTGCTCCAAACCTGCCGTCCATTATCCCCCAGTTTCGGCAAAAAACTACCGTCATATCTTTCATAAAAAATCGGCACCTCGGCTTTCACCCAGCTTTGCAGTTCTCTTTTAAGGCTATTATCATAACCTTCCTGCCTACCTTCCGTTACATATATATCCCCCCAATATTCTCTACCGGTCAGTCCTCCCTCTATTCCGCGTATAATACCGGTTATCTTACTTTTGGGACTACAGCTTTCCCTTGCATAAGTTTTCTCATCGGGGTTAATGGTAAATTGAATAATATTTCTATTAACAGGCTCCCCGAACTTAGCGCTTTTTACTTCAGTGCTTAGCCCTGCGACGTCTGCATCTCTCGGCAGCTCAGATACTTTACTGCTAAAATATTTCCCGCGTAATAGTCTTACTTTAGTACTCTTCAGATAACTTTCAGGGATTGAGTATACCAATACATCTGTTTTCGCATCATGAAAGTCAATTTTGCCTATGAAAGAAACAAGCGGCATAATTGAGTCAATTTCTTTAATCGAGCGTATCTTATCTACCAAGTCCTTATCAAGTCTGAGTGCTGTATTAGAACCCGTAGCTATATCTACCATTTTCAACTCATCTAACCGTGCAATCCTCCCTATAATTAACCTCTCAACTCCGTAGCCCAGCGACAACAGTAACACTATAACCCCAACGCCTATAGACATACCAAGTATAGTCACAAAGGTTCTTGTCTTTTTAGACATAAGGTTTTTATAGCTTAGTCCGATAAGATATGAACGCTTTACGCTTGATTCAGACGAGGTGTCAAGCCTTCGGATTATGCCATCTACAATTTTCTTCGCTTTAATAGACCAGATTTTATTAATCACTGAGTAAATCCTGTTACCTAGAGGCAATAAATTTAGAACCGCTATCAGCTTCGTACACACAAATACGATAAGTAATATAAAGAACGAACTGAACTCTATAGATGCATGGACTGATTCTCTACTCAGCTTGATGGAGTTGGAAGGTAAGTTTCTCCACATCGATACATCTGTTAATTTATGAAAGACATTTTTTATAATAGGCAGGATCTTTTTCATATCTATAGACTCAACTTTTCAAGTAACTTAGGGTCATGAACATTCGCGATATTATTACTATCCCCTATCTGCTTCTTGCCTTGAAACTTATTCAGCTTATTATTTTTTTGGGGCTTGAACTCCTCAACTACTAACCCGTCTATCATGTGGATAATTTTCGTACCGTATCTCAAATATTCAAGATCATGGGTAACCATAATAATGCTTTTACCTTTTTCAATTAATGAGATAAACGTATTCATTAGATCCTGGCCTGAAACTGTATCAAGATTTCCTGTAGGCTCATCTGCGACGATTAGCTGAGGATCAGTCATAAGCGAGCGCGCTAGACTGATTTTCTGCTGCTGGCCGGAAGATAATTGGGAAGGCGCGTGCAATGCCCAGTTACTAAGCCCTACGAGTGAAAGCGTCTCGTTAGCCTTCTTCTCAATTTCCAAATCAGGCAGATTTAAGAGATGAAGCGGAAATTTAATATTCTCAATTACATTAAGTGATCCCACCCATAAAGGTTGCTGATAAATCATGCCGATGGTTCGCCTCCTGTGAAGCGCTCTTTCGTCTTCATTCATTGAGTAAATATCTTTTCCGTCAATATAGACATTCCCGCTTGTAGGCGTTTCAAGTCCAAGTAATGTGTGCAATAGAGTGGACTTTCCGCACCCTGAAGGTCCGAAAATTATGGCAAAGTCTCCTTTACCTACTTTTACAGATATTCCTTTTAAGGCTTCAACCTCCATATCCTCAACCGGAAAGACTTTTTTAATATCAACTGCTTGTATAAATACATTTGGATCCATATTAATTTTTCTTTAGAAATTTAAAAGTTTTTGAGAGACTTTCTATGACCAGATTTAACGCATCCTTAGTCGATTTAGGCGTAACTACCACATAGTCTCCTGATTTACCATTATTATTGGTTTTATCTTTAGAAAGCGCTCTGAGATGATAAATTTTTGCAGGTAACAAGCCGGTTATAGTAACAGTATGGTTGGTGGTCAATGCAGGATCCTCTTGGGTCGATTGTCCATAATTAACTCCGGTTCCCTCCGCATATTCAACTTGGGTAGTAGCCGGCTCATCAGTATCCCAACTTATGATAACTTGCGCTTTCGCCTCATCGCCTACTCCGATAATTGTCGCTTCAACTTCCATATTAAGTATCTCAGGGGGACGAAAATCCACTGCTGTTTTTACTTTTTGTATAGGATAGGTAGCCTCATTACCTGCAGCATCTTTACCTCTTACCGTCAATACGTAATTAGTGTTATCCATTAAATCTTTAAGCAGTACATCATGCGACTTCGTGAGCTTTAAAGCTATAAAGTCTTTTACTGCCCCGGAATTATTCTCCGGATAGTAAGTAATAATTGTTGAGACCTCGGTATTTGTAGTCCAGACAAGTCTCAAAGTAGCCGTAGGAAGACCGGCGACCTGCTGTACTTTAAGAGTAGTAATTTTCGGAACAGGCAATGTTTCGAAAGTATAATCATCACCGGCAAATGAATTCCCTTCCTCGTCTTCAGCTACAATTCTATAATGATATAGCGTTCCTTCAAGTAAATCATCAAGTAGAATTGTGTGCTCAGTTTCCGATTTGGCAGTCGAAATAGTTTTCAGCCCTCCGTAGTTTGAAGTCTTCCCGTATTGTATAGTAACTTTCGAGGCATTCTTCACGACAAAAGAAAGATAAGTTGAAGTGATGCTTGTATTTTTAACTTTTACTGCCGATATGAAAGGTGCCGGGTCAGTTTCAAATGAAAGCTCGCTTGATGAACCCGTATTACCATCTTCATCGGTCCATAAAACTTTATAATAATATTTCGTACCGGGCGTAAGATTGTTTAATGTGATCTCATGATACGCTACCTGCTCTGAACTTCCTACCTCATCCCCGTAATCTCCAGACTTCGTTCCGTATTTCACAAATGAATTGGCAGTTCTGTCTGTAGACCATGAGATTACGGAGGACTTGGTCTTAAAAGTAGCCGAAGGACTGGCAGACATAACTGGGGCCTGAGTCCATTTACCGTCCGGATAAAAATTTACGGTATCAGATACTGCTGAGCAATTGTTAGTAGAATCACAGGCCTTAGCACAGTAATAATAATCTTTTTGATCTAACCCCGTATCAACATAAGATTCTTGGATGGTAGATGCTACATAATTGAAATTGCTAAAATCAACAGAACACGAGGCGCCCTCGACAGTAGACCTGTAAACTTTATAATTTGCCACACCTGATCCTGATGCAAGCGGTTCATCCCAGGATACGGCCAGACGCCAGTTACTTGTCGATTTCACAGAAACATCAGCTATATCTACATTCCGTATTACACCTGGTGCTGAAGTATTGGCAGTAAAGGTGACCGATGCATAGTTGCCATAGTCAATGTTCCCCGCTTCATCTTTCGCAACCACATAAAAATGATTTTCACCCGGAACTGTGGCATACGCATCTGCCGTAACATACGTAGTCGATAATCCTACAGCGTTTACATTTAATGCTGTCGGGTGGACATTTACCGAGTAATAATAACGCAAGCCTGCTTGTGCACCGGAATAAATTTCAGGCGGACTCCATGAGAAAGCAAATTCATTTATATCATTACTCTCAGGATTCGCTTCAAGGTTTTGTACTGCTCCCGGTGCCGTAGAACTGTAATAATATGAAGCATTTACATAAGTGCTTGCTAAATTCCCGGCCAAATCTTTCGCACGAACATAGAATGTATTAGCGCCTGATTGATAAGAAGTTATAGCGCTGACTGACGCCGTATTTATACATGTGTCCACTGCTCCAACGTCTCCTGTTTTATAACAATATTCAGATATTGTAGATGCGCTGTCGGTGGCGCCACTCCAAATAAAGTTAAAATTATTAACATTCGTATAGCCCGGCGGATCGGCGACGACAGTCGTCGGATTAACTGGAGCTGTATTATCAAATTTATATATAAAAGGCTGCCAGATGGAGGATGCGATATTCCCAGCATCATCTTTAGCTTTAATTCGAAGATAATATGTATTGCCAGAAGTAAGGCTTGATGCAGTGTAGGCGGATGCTGATTGCAGCGTCCCATCCGTCATAGGATCCGCTGAGCTATTGGTACCGAAATAAACATAATAACCGGTAATACCTGAGCCGGTAGAGGTATCAGTTGCGCCCCCTACTGCTTCCGCATCAGGCCAATCAAAATTCGGAGCTGCATGGTTATACCATGCATTAGTTGTGATAATTGCTGACTGAGTAGCTGTAGTATATGAAGAAAGACTGGTCGGATTAACAGGAGATGTAGAATCGGTATAGTAATTAATCGTGAAATCATCAACAGACGCTGAACTTACTCCGTCTGATGAAGTCAGTGTAATTTTCACTTGAATATATCTGTTAACCGCGGAGTTTATTTTATATGTATTTGACGTACCGATGCTTTTAATCTCAGATGAGTCAGCCCAATCTGCCCAAACACTATTATCAGCGGACGTTCTTGTTGCAACCGTTACAGTACTATTTGAGGCTGGATTATAAGTGATGTTTACATTCGCGAAGCGGTATAAAGTACCTAAATCAATTGATGCTGAAGTGAAAGAGCCTGATTCATAAAAAGAAGACGTGGATGTCTGCATCACATAGGTATACAACCCGTTTGAATATGTATTCGTGCCGGCTCCCGCAATCACGAATATTTTATTGCTACCGTTTGTCGCAGCAGCGCCTCCAGTTGTAATATTTGCCGGAGCTGTTGATAATACTGTCCAGCTGTTGCCGGAAATTGAATATCTATAACACAAAGCTGTGTTATTACCCCGGCAAGCGTAGAGATAGTCACCTGAGCCTGGATCCACTAAAAACCCATCCGCAGCGACAGTTAACCCCGCGTCTAAATCCGAAACTGCGGGATCGCTCCATGTACCGGCCCCAATGTCATAACGATAGAAAGATACCGTAGCATTTCCGCGTAATACATAAATATAACTACCCCGAACTACGAGATCTGCCCCAGCACCCATTGCTCCCGGTGCAGCAGTTAAAGTCGTCCATCTGCTACCCGCTGATCCTTGGGTATCATAGCGATAAAATGTAGTAACACCTACACCTCTTAAAGCATAAATATAACGCGATCCGTCATAAGACATCGATGTACCTGCTCCCACATCCGCAGGAGGTAAATCTGTCGTTACCTCAGACCATAAATCAGTCGCTATATCATAAACGAAAAGCTTTCTATAAAGATTACTTGCAAGCGCATAGATTTTATTATTTACAGAGTCATATACCAAATCCCCACCCGTAGAGAATCCGAAAGGCGCATCAGCCATTTGTACAGCCTCGCCTGTCGTACTGTTATAACGGATAAATACATTATTAAAACTTCCCTGGGTAAGATATAGATAATTACCATCGCCTTTCACTATATCAGCGCCCGTACCAAACGACAGATACTCAGTACCTCTAAAAATTGGCGCCAGAATTCCACGATTTGGAATAAGCCAGGAGTTTTTCGCGATATTGTAACGGTACATGATATTTGTACTAGCGCCCCGGGTTATATAGATATATCCATTTACAATTCTCATAGCCGATCCTGCAGAAATTACGATCGGAGTTTCTGTCAATTCACTCCAAGTCTGGGTATCAAGCGAATATTTGTATAAGAAAGGCCTGTCCCATCCCGGAACGTAATATATAGAGTTAGTTGTAGAATCGTATTCTATTTGGGCTCCGGTATATGCTAGGGAGGGCACGTTAGTAAGCACTGACCATGAATTACCACTTATAGAATACTGCGCGAATCCCGAGCGCGTATTGCCCTGAATGGCGTAAATTTTATCCCCTCCGTCATAAGCTAAGTCTCCGCCGATATAGACCAGATTATTTATCTGCGCATCAGGGCCGTCGAAATTCACATTCGCTAAAACTTCCCAAGTATCAACTTGCGTGTCATAACGCATAAAGGTATCATCACTATTTCCTTTAAGAGCATAAATATAGCGCGCGCCATCATATTTTAAATCACTTCCGTAATCAAAAGGCTGCGGAGCATCAGCCGCTGCAGCATCCGACCAGGAATTAGCTGCGATATCATATCTCCAGAAAGTTGAGGTATTTTGTCCGCGTATAGCGTACAAATAGCCGCTTGGTCCTTCAACCAAGACTCCTCCGTTATTCACAGATGCAGGAGCAACAGCTAAAGATGTCCATGTATCGGTAGATATGGCATATTCATAAAACGTAGTGGTGCCTGCTCCTCTGAATGTGTAAAGTTTATTACTCGTTGATATATACGCGAAACTGGCACCGTAACTAAATCCGGCAGGAGCCAGACTCAAACGCTCCTGCTGCCAAAAACCTGATTTTCCGGCAAGCTGTAACATCCCTGAAGCACTTGATACGTTCGATACACTTCCGCTTGCAAAATCAGCAGAACTTGATGCCACACGAGAAGTCGGAGTAACTCCTGAATATACATACGTAAATCCTGTAACTGCTGAGGAAATATTACCCGCCGCATCTTTCGTCTTAATTCTTAAATAATAAGTGTTACTAGTTAACGGAGTCGTGACTGTATAGTTAGCTGATGTATGAAGACTCCCGGCGGTCTCAGGATCGGCAGAAGCGTTTGTGCCGAAATAAACATAGTATCCCGCAATGCTAGAATGTGAATCTGCCGCACCACTCCATGAGAAATAAGGCGATGCGTAGCTATAAGTACTACCGCTAGTAAGAGCAGTTCCCCCGGCGGACTGAGATGATCCGGTAAATGAAGAGGGGTTCGAAGGAGCAGTAATGTCTCCTTCGTAATTTAGCGTAATAGATGATAAAGTAGGTGTGGCTGACTGGCCTGTCGATGAAGTTAAAGTAGCCCGAATTTGAATGTAACGGCGAGCAGGAGATGCTATATTCCCTCCACTTACTGCTTGCCATGATGACCATGTAGTTCGATCAGTACTGGTTCTTGTTTCATAGCTTATAGATGAATCACTTGGGGTTGTAGTGGATGCGCTAAGAGTTGTAAAGCTACTTACATAAGTATAGTCCAGCACTCCGCTAGTCCATGTGCCGCTCACTGGATAATTATTAGCACTCACAGTATATGTATGCATCTGGGTAAAATTCGCACCCGGAGTATAGTAGATAGTCCCTGATCCGTTAGATTCAATGGAGGCTCCGTTATACGGGCCTATATCCTGCCCGTAATTACCATATAAATAAGGTAATCTCCTCCATGTGTTCCCGCTTATGGAATATTCCCAAAAATCCTTTTTGTAATACCCTGCAAGCGCATAAATTTTCCCGCTGTAATAAGTAATATCCGTGCCGTAATATGGAGAGAATGGCAGGCTCGTTACAACAGACCATGTATCCGTACCGATTGTATATTTCAGCATCTGCGACATTCCAGTACCTGTGATATAAAACAAATTAGTACCATCTGATATTAATCTTGCGCCATACGCTGCTTCCGCATCATCGGGAAGATCCGAAACTGCGACATCAGACCAGCTGTTACCGCTTATGCTGTAGCGATAAAAACTTCTTGTCGTTGCTCCTCTTGTACCGTATATGTAATCGCCTGATCCCGGATAAACCAGTGTGCCACCGTTTTGGATTGTCGCCGGCGCATCAGCCAGAGTCGCCCATGTGGAAGTAGTGGTGTTATAAGAATAAAAAGTCAAAGTACTACTCCCGCGGAGAAAATAAAGTATACTTCCTGCCACGACGCCTTTGGTATCATCCCCTAAGGTGTTGGGGGCGCTGGTCAGAGTCGCCCATATATTAGTCGATGGATTATATGAATAAAAGTTGGCAGTTCCTGCTCCCCGGGGATAATAGAGTAAACTATTGTAGTAAAGCAAATCAGATCCGGTCCCGGGAGCTGCCGGAAGATCCGCAGGTCCCACGAATGAACCTGTCCCTATATTATACTTCCAGAAATCATAAGTACCGTTACCACGAAAAACATATAGATAGCCATCTCCGCTATGGTATACGACTCCTATATAACGGGAGGCCTGAGGCGTATTCTCAAGAGTTGACCAGGTATTCCCACTTATACTGTAGCGGTAAAAAGTCTGAGTCCCCTGATCACGTGTGACATAAATATAATCGCCATTTCCATCTATATTATGGTCTTCATTAATGGTGGCAGTAATATTCGTAAGAGTAGTCCATGTTCCAGCGGTTATATCATATCTATAAAACGTCACTGTTCCGGCACCGCGGGGAGTATATAAATACCCTCCACTATAATAAAGACTGGAGCCGCCACCTAGGGCAGCAGGGGCGCTTGTGATAGTGGACCAGGCATTTGTAGAAACTGTGTATTTCCAAAAATCTGCAGTCGAAGTTGAGCGGATTGCATAGATATTCGTACCATCCGTTGCTAAAGATGCACCGTTTGCCACGAGCTCCGGCATATTCGCCATCCTAGTCCAGGTATTTTCAGCTATAGAATATCGTGCAAATTCTTTCTGATAACCTCCGAACTCAGCATAAATATAATTTCCGAGTACGACTAAATCCGCTCCCACATACGCATAGTGAGGGGCTGATGCGAGAGTTTTCCATTTGTTTTCACTTGGAACGAAGCGCGAGAAATGATTATCGTTTGATGACAGAAGATATATATAATTGCCATCGCTCGCTATCGCTGACTGGTCTGTCTGGGACAGATGAGGCGTGTGGAATACGCGCGGACCCCAGCTACCTGCAGGAGTCAGCTTCAGATCGCCTTCTTTACTGACAGATTCTGTATTGCTGAAATCACCATTATCAAAATCTACTTTTGAGGTTAATGTTGCTGATGCAGCCTTAACACTTGAGGGGGAATTAAATATAAAAATAAGATTTATGGGAATAGAAAATACACTAATTAAAAACAGGATTAGGATTTTATTTATATATTTCTTCATATGCAGGAGCCTCCCCAAAAAGATTCCTGCCTGAATCTAATACTTATTCCACTAAGAGACCTCTACCAATGGTAGAGTTGATATTATAAGAATAGATTAAGTTGACAAGATAAGTCAATGATTTAATTTATTTGAATATTTTAGAGGTATTTCAAGATCCGTATCGTTATATCTCGTAAGATATCAAAAGGAATAAAAATGTACAATTTAATTACAGACCTAATATTCTCTATTTGGAGATATCTGTGAAAGTTTAACGTGAGATAAATTTTTCCCGAAACACGAGGTAAATAAACTTTATTAATGCTATTTGCCTTCTCCATCGCCAGGGCTGACGGATCAGCCTGTATAGCCATTCGAATCCCAATTCCCGAATCGTTTTTGGCGCTCGGGGAACTTCACCGCTTATATAATCAAAAGCGCCGCCTACTCCCATCATCACTCGTACTGGCAATTTATCTAGATTCTCAGCTATCCACTCTTCTTGTTTCGGCGCACCGAAGGCCACGAATAGAAGATCTATTCGTGGAATAGAGAATAAAGAATCAGGATTCAAGAATGTATTTTCTTGCTTCTTGCTTCTTGCTTCTTGCTTCTTGCTTCTACTTTCCAAATCGCTTTCGCCGCTTGGCCACTCTGAAGCCGCAAAGACTATATTCAACCCCGGGTACTTTTCCCTTAAGCACTCGGCTGCTTTCT
>CAZNVI010000031.1:0-1938 GCA_964576705.1 uncultured Gammaproteobacteria bacterium
TTCCACTGATGTATCTTAGAATAATCGATATTTACCTTTTGAATATCTAAGCCGAAAAGTGAACTGTCTCGTGCTTGTTGATATAGATTCGCTGCATGGAGAAGTGCCTTCGTGGGGACGCATGCGAAATTAGGACATTCACCGCCTATCGCACCAGCTTCGAAAATAGCTACTTTCTTACCAAGAGACGCTGCATAATGCGCACCGACACTTCCACCGGAACCTGAACCGATAACAATAAGATCATAATCGTAATGTCGTTTTTTTAGCATTGTGGTAAATTCAGAAATCAAAAGCCAAAGATCAAAAACACAAATCAAAATTAAAAAATACTTTTAACTTTTTAACTGTAATTTTGAATTTTGCATTTTGAATTTTTAGTTCTCGACCTATTATTAACCGAAGTTTATAGTTCCGTTGGCAATCAGAATTAACAACCACCCAAGAAGTATAAGCATTCCTCCCATAGCAAATCTCATATATCCTTTATTTGCTTGCTTCCAATCCTTAATCTTATCGACTTTTGTGCCGGCTGCAACCAATAGTAAAATCACGACTAATGGTAATACAAAAACGATGTTATATAAAACGAGCATTAAAAAAGCTTGCAGATTAAAATTTAAAGAGAGCATAGTAATAATAGCCAGATATGGTGCACCTGTACACGGAAGTTCAACACCTGCGATAAAACATCCTAGAAAAATAACACCAGGAACTGTTACATTCTTAGAATATTCATGGATTTTTTCAGCAAAATAGGGCGGGATCTGCAAAGAAAACCCTTTCCCGTACCAGAAAAAGTCTTTAATTTCCAAAAGCCCTGCAAGTATCACAAAACTTCCGACGATCAGAGATAAATATTCAGCAACGAATAACGGAACACTTGCTAAAAAATAAATCAAACCTAAACCAGCAAGTAAATATGTAGTGAAAATAGCTAAAATATATAAACTTCCGAGAAACAATAATCTTCGTACAGATCCTTTACCGCTTAGCACCACTGAAATCATGAGTATGAGAACTCCAATCGCGCAAGGATTTATGGAATCTATAGCTGCCGAACCGACCACGATTGATAATGTAGGTAAATGTAAATCCATAAGTAATAAACATCAAATAAGTACCAATGTCAAATTTCAAATAAATATCAAACTATTGGACATTTGATATTGGATATTTGTCATTTGATATTCCCGTCAGGGCCTTTCTCCTTTCAGCTTTCCCGTTAAAATAGCAGCTTCGTAACTTTGGCATAACTTGTCTGTTTCTTCTTTATATCCGTCGAGCTCTACTATAATACAATCACCAGAAGGTACAGCCCCATATGGTGAGATTATATAATTTGCAGGATCGGTCAGTTTTTCTTGAGTGTAATATCCATCGCTATCAGTTTTATAGACGAAAACCTGAAGCTGACTACTCATACTGTCTCCGCATAATGATGGCTCTAGTGTAATAATACCTTCAGTAGACGGAACAGTTAATTTATCGACTTCAAATTTACCGCCTACGACGCGAAAAAACTTTCCCAAAGAAGCATCATGCTCATCTACGACCACACCTTCTAAATGTATTCTCTTATCATTATGCTCATGAAGCACTGATGTGCCTATTTTATTTGATAATCCAGTCGGGTCTATTAATTCGACTTCTTTTCCGCATGCCCATATCTCAAAATCAGCATGCCAATGCACAGGACCGCCGCTAGATGAAATCATATTCAGATAAATTGTCGACCCTGCTAGAAAGAGCGTGGGGAGAACAGTAACTAAAACGATTGATCCGAAAAGGAAATACTTCATCAGTTTCGATGGATGCTTAATTCTTAAGGATAAAATTGCGAGACCGATTAATAATGCTATAGCGTAACCTACGACTATAAAAGAATATGAAGCGATTAATTCATCAATTCCAGGCATATTATTAGAATAAGGTATT
>CAZNVI010000031.1:2038-4571 GCA_964576705.1 uncultured Gammaproteobacteria bacterium
CTAACTTCAAAAATATCAGCAAGAATAGGGACATAAACGATCATTACCTGCATAATTAAAGTAAAAATTATCGCCAACCATAACCAAAAATTTGAGAATAATTTAGTTCCATAATTAGCTCTAATTATGAACAAATAAATAAGTTCAAATATAGCTATAGCTATAAACGCAGCACCTTTCGCCTCAATGACATGTTCATTTACCAAATTATAATAATATAAACCGAGTATTGCGACAGTTAATAATGCCCCGAATACACACATTTCGATCCATAATTTTTTGGTGATGATATCTGTCTGAAATTTTTTCGGTGGTAACTTCATTATGGCATCATCTACTTTATCCATTCCGAGCGCTATCGCAGGCAATCCGTCTGTTACGACATTTATCCACAAAAGCATAGTAGCAGTAAGCGGCAAATCCTTAAATAATAATACTCCTGTAAAAATAAGCATGACTTCACCTATATTGCATGACAATAGGTACTGAACGAACTTTCTGATATTCTGGAAAATACCACGCCCTTCTTCAATTGCATGGACTATAGTCGAAAATTTATCATCTAGAAGTACCATATCTGACGCTTCTTTGGCGACATCTGTACCAGTTATTCCCATCGCGATACCGATATCTGCTCTTTTCATAGCAGGAGCATCATTCACACCATCTCCGGTCATAGCTACTATATGACCGTTTTTCTTTAATGCATTTACAATTTTCATTTTCGTTCCGGGATTTACTCTGGCATAGATGCTTATTTTCTCTACAGTCTTTATAAATTCTTCGTCTGATTGAGAATCGACAACACTACCTAACATAGACTCACCTGTTATTCCGATTTCATTCGCTACAGCAGCAGCTGTAACTTCATGGTCTCCAGTAATCATAATTACTCTAATCCCGGATTCTTTACATTTCTCAATTAAAGGCTTAACTTCATCACGGGGAGGATCAATCATGCCCTGTAAGCCTAAAAATATCAGATTGTCTTCAAGTTTTTTCTCATCAGATTTCAAATCTTTATATTCAGATAAAGTTAGAACTTTATACGCAAAACCCAAACTTCTTAACGCACGGGAATTCATCATTTCGGCGCGTTTATTAAATATATCTTTTTCTTTATCATCCATAACTTGAGCTTTTCCGGCTTTATATACTTTTTTACAATGATTAATTAATATTTCCGGAGCACCTTTTGTGTAAACGATATATTTACCATCAGACTTTATAACTACAGTCATCATTTTTCTCTCTGAAGTAAAAGGAATTTCTAAAACACGATCAGACACAGTGTTAACGCCAGCTTTTCTAGCGCTTATAAGAAGTGCTGCTTCAGTCGGGTCACCAAGTACATGAGAATTATCTATGTGCGCGTTATTACAATTAAGTCCGGCATCAAGAATCAATTTTAAATTATTAACATCAGTTTTTTTACCGTTTTTTAATATATCTCCTACAGCTTCATATCCGGTACCTGTCAAGCTGTACTCAGATCCATCAAAAAAAATCTCTTTTACAGTCATCTCATTTTTAGTCATAGTACCTGTCTTATCCGAACAAATAACATCCACTGACCCTAAAGTCTCAACAGCGTTAAGCTTTCTAATAAGAGCTTGTTTTCTCGCCATCCTTTGCGTTCCCATAGCTAAAGAAATAGTAACCACAGCAGGTAATCCCTCAGGTATTGCAGCTACAGCTAGCGCAACTGACGCTATAAAAGAATGGATAAGTTTCTGAACGAACGGAAGAGTAGAGAAGTCATCTGCGAAAAAGAAAATAAATAAAAACACTACAGCAGATATTCCAAGCACAATTATACCTATTATTTTTCCTATCGCATCAAGTCGTTTTTGAATGGGAGTCGCTTCGTCTTGTGTGTCTGCCACAAGACCTGCGATTTTTCCAATCTCCGTATGATCACCGGTCCGTACTACTATCCCCACACCTCGCCCTGACGTAATAACGGTTCCCGCAAAAAGCATATTCACTTGATCTGCTATTTGCATGTCTTTAGATACTACTTTGTCTTCTTTTTCAACAGTAGTCGACTCCCCAGTAAGAGATGCTTCATTCGCAAAAAGATTTATAACCTGGATAAGCCTTATGTCTGCAGGCACTTTTAAGCCTTCTTCGATAATGATTAAATCTCCCGGAACCAATTCTGAAACATCAACTTCCTCCTCAGTGTTATCACGTCTTACTTTCGCTTTAAATGCTAGAAGTTTCTTCAAGCTCTCAAGTGCTTTCTCAGCTTTATACTCCTGGATAAATCCCAGAAATGTAATCATAAGTACTATAGCCAAAATCAGACCTGCTTCGATCAAGTCCGACGTATCACGTTCACCGAAATAATAAATAAATAAAACGAGTCCTACAGCTCCAAGAAGAATCAATGTAAGTACATTCTTAAATTGTGAGACAAAAATTGAAAGCGCTGAAGTTTTTTTCTTTTGGGTGAGCGTATTCTTACCGTATTTTTCTAATCTAGTCTTTACTTCAGCAGACGATAAGCCAGATTCTGAAGTCTGGAGTT
>CAZNVI010000031.1:4671-10035 GCA_964576705.1 uncultured Gammaproteobacteria bacterium
ATATGGGAATATTTGGATTAGTCACCGGTAACGGCAAAAAGAAAAACAGTAAAAAAACTGCTAAGTCCGTATCTGCGAAAGTAATAAAAGCTAAAAAGTCTGCGAAGAGTAAATCCAAAACCTGCGAATTCTGCTAGCTAATTTAGTATTATTATCGAAGCTATATAAAAATACATCGAGAGGCTTATTAAATCTTGAAGTACAGTAACGAATGGACCTGTGCCTACAGTCGGATCTTTATGTTCCCTCCAAATAATCGTCGGTACTATTAAAGCGATAATGGGCGCAATTCCCATCGTCACAAACATCGCATAACCGACCGTAAATGCAGTCTCAACTGAACCAAACCATAGAAATGCGAATAATCCACTTAGTAGTCCGAAAAAAGCACCGATTGTGTTACCTAAAATAAATTCTTTCAGTAGATAAACGCGAAAATGCACTTTACGTCGAGTTAAATTTTCTATATATACACTTTCTGTCTGTGTACCAACAGCATCAGCAAGATAAACTATTACAGGAATAAAAAAAGCCAGATGGATATTTTTCTTTAGAGTCTCTTCAAATCGGGAAGATAATAATGTGGCAAGCATACCCCCAATTAATCCGACCACAAGCCAAGGGAGCCGATGTCTGATCATCAAACTCATTGATTCTTTGTCATCATCCTCAATCTGTATTTTTTCTACTTTCATGATTCAATACACTCATCATGACCCTGAACTTGTTGAGGGGTCATACTTAAACTCTAACACATAAACTATATCCCAACAATCATTCTAATAAAATATTTACAGCAAATTAATGGGCGTGTTATAATTTATTGTAATATTTTTTGCCGATAGGTAATTACGTCATTCATTCTTAGATAGACGAGTTGTCTTCTGTAATCTCCGAAGAATATTACACATTTTAATAAATTCATAAAGAATTTATAATATTTTTAACGTTTATTAATAGAATTATTTTATGGCTAAACATACTAAACTCGGCCAATGGTCTGCCACCGCTATATGCGGAAATGATATTTTAAGCTCCGCACTTTATGTGTCCGGAATCGCAATTATCTTCGCAGGAGTATATGCACCCTTCGTCCTTCTATTTATCGGCTTCGTACTTTTTCTATATAAGTCGGTATATACAGAAGTAGTAGAGGCCTTACCAGTAAACGGGGGAGCGTATAACTGTCTTTTAAATAGCACATCTAAATTCATTGCTGCTATTGCAGGTATCATGACGTTTCTATCATATGTCGCGACCGCTGTAATTTCAGGAAAAGTAGGAATTGAGTATCTACATACTATATTTCATAGTATTCCTGTAATTCCCGCAACCGTAGTCTTGCTTCTCGCATTCGCACTACTTGTTATATCCGGTCTTAAAGATTCAGCGAAAGTTGCGCTTATCATTTTCATAATTCATATTATTACCCTTTTCTCATTTCTCATATTCGGATTATTGTTCTTTTTAAATAACGGTTCAGGATTCTTCTTCACAAATCTTGCACACACCAAAGAACTTCTTACTCTAAAAGGCGGATTATTGCCGGCAATCTACCTGGCATTTTCCGCATCTTTACTGGGTGTTTCGGGATTTGAAAGCTCCGCGAATTTCGTCGAAGAGCAAGCACCGGGTGTTTTCAGAAAGACTTTAAGGAACATGCTTATAGGTGTCGCATTCTTCAACCCGCTTATAGCTCTCGTAGTCTTAAATAGCTTGCCTTTTGAAGCCATAGCAGGTGCTAAAGATTTTCTTTTAGCTGATGCTGCGCGTTCTATAGGAGGCACACCGCTTCAATACCTGGTGGCTATAGATGCATTTTTAGTGCTTTCAGGAGCTGTCCTTACAGCATTTGTCGGAGTAGGAGGGCTTCTATACCGTATGGCGTCTGACGGATGTCTCCCGAATCTGCTTACGAAAGTGAATAAAAAAGGCTCATATCCCAGAATAGTCGTAACTTTTTTTATCCTTTGTAGCTCAATCCTTCTGGTCACTAAAGGTGATCTGTTATCACTTGCCGGGGTATACACCATTTCTTTTTTAGGTGTCATGTTTTTATTCGCGGTAGGAAATTTAATACTGAAAGAAACGAGAACCGAATTAAAACGGACCTATTATGCTCCTGTCATTTTCGTATTTATAGCAGCCATTGCTACATTATCAGGAATAATAGGTAATATCATCATAGATATACGTAATCTCCAATTTTTCTTATATTATTTTATCCCTGCGTTAACCATAGTTTATGTAATGGTTTATCAAGATAATTTAGTCCGAACTTTACTTCGACTAACTAATAAAATTCCTTTAATCCATAAATATATATCGGCGCACTTTGAAGATTTAACTACAGGTAGATATATAGTCTTTGTACACCACTTAAAGAGAATTCATGAAAGCTTGAGTTATATTAATAAAAATGAAACCGGGTGGAATATTATCCTGGTACATTGTTCTGACCCGGAAGATTCTGATAAGAAAAATTTTGATGAAATCAAAAACGCGTTGCCTATCCTACAGAAAGCCGGCGTATATCCGCATTTAAACCTCACACTCGTGTATAAAAACGAACCATTCGGACCGGAAATGATTAATAAAGTAGCTCGCGAATTTAAAGTAAGAAAAAACAGGATGCTTATAGGATCAGTCCGGCACGAACATCCGTATGACTACAATCAATTAGGTGGAGTGCGGATAATATTTTAAATTGAATTTAAAAAAAATAATTTTCCACTTATAACATTGCAAATTTTTAATAAGGTGGCTATAATAGTTCGGTAATGCCTAAAAAATCCTCATCTATTGATTATTCCGCGCAACAAATCCAAGTTCTCGAAGGATTAGAACCGGTCAGAAAAAGACCCGGAATGTATATCGGATCTACAGATGTTTATGGACTTCATGAGGCACTTCGAGAAATCATCGATAACTCAGTAGATGAGGCGCTCGCGGGATTTGCGAAAAATGTTTGGATTTATCTTAATCCTGACGGTTCAGCTACTGTCGCAGACGACGGACGGGGAATACCTATAGACATGCATCCTGTATATAAAAAGCCTGCACTTGAGCTTGTCATGACGAAACTTCACGCCGGAGGAAAATTCGGCGGAAGTGCTTATAAAATTTCCGGTGGGCTTCACGGTGTAGGCGCCTCAGTCGTAAACGCACTCTCAGAATGGATGTGGGTAGAGGTAAGACGTGATAGAAAAATCTTCACTCAATCATACAAACAAGGAACTACCACATCGGATTTACAAACTATTAAAGAAACAAAGGGTGGTAATTTAGATCCAAAAATCCAAACCAAAAACGGCACAACTACTACATTCTTGCCGGATAGAGCTATCTTTCAAACTATTGATTTCGAATTCGACACAATCAAAAAACAGATCCGCGAAAGAGCATATCTCGTTCCTAAATTATATTTCCATTTTATAGATCGGAGAACTGAGGAAATAAAAGAAGTTAATTACTATTTTGAAGGCGGAATTGTATCCTTGGTCAGCAAAATTAATGAAAATAAAGTCCCTCAACATGATCCCATTTATATAAATAAACAGGATGGAGATGTACAAATCGAAGTAGCACTCCAGTACAACGATACATATACAGAAACAGTCGAATCTTTCGTAAATGTCATAAACACAGTAAATGGCGGAACCCATTTAACCGGATTTAGGATGGCATTAACTCGTGCTATTAATGACTACGGTAAGAAAATCGGAGCATTTAAATCTGAAGAGGATTCAGTAATCGGCGATGACACTAAAGAAGGACTTACTGCTGTAGTGTTTATCAAGATGCCCCAGGATAACATACAATTCGAAGGACAGACTAAAGGAAAGCTCGGTAATTCAGAAATACAACCTTTAGTTAATTCAGTAGTTAAAGAAGGATTAAGTGTTTACTTTGAAGAGAATCCTTCAGATGCAAGAAAAATTCTGGAGAAGGTTTATTTGGCAGCGAAAGCACGCCTGGCTGCAAAAGCAGCTAAAGAAGCAGTTATCAGAAAAGGCGCTCTAGAGGGATCGTCATTGCCTGGAAAACTTGCAGACTGTCAAGAAAAGGATCCGTCAATTTCAGAACTATATCTTGTCGAGGGAGATTCAGCCGGCGGATCTGCAAAACAGGGAAGAGATAGAAAATTTCAAGCTATACTACCTCTAAAAGGAAAAATATTAAATACTGAAAGAGCGAGACTTGATAAAATGATTGAACATGAAGAAGTGAAAAATATCATCATCGCACTCGGTGCAGGAATCGCTGACACTATTAATATGGAAAAGCTCAGATACCACAGAGTGATAATTATGACTGATGCTGATGTAGACGGAGAACATATAGAAACCTTAATTTTGACTTTTTTTTATAGACATATGCCGGAGGTTATTAAACAAGGCTATCTGTATGTCGCGATGCCGCCGCTTTTTAAATTACAACGCGGTAAAGAGATTCGATATGCATACACTGAGAGCGAGCGCGAAGCAGCGATGAAAGAATTAAAGAGCGGAAATATGAATATTTCAACGCAGCGGTATAAAGGCCTTGGGGAAATGAATGCTGAGCAATTGTGGGATACCACCATGAACCCTGCTAACCGCGTATTAAAAAAAGTAAATATAGATGATGCCGAAGAAGCGGATGCGGTATTCACAATGCTTATGGGATCAGAGGTTCCACCGAGAAAAAATTTTATCCAAACTAATGCCATAAATGCTGAGTTGGATATTTAGATACGAATTTATCCTAATTGA
The DNA here is from genome assembly GCA_964576705.1 of uncultured Gammaproteobacteria bacterium. Classification (GTDB taxonomy): domain Bacteria; phylum Patescibacteriota; class Microgenomatia; order Levybacterales; family UBA12049; genus CAYMDS01. The sequence goes on from CAZNVI010000031.1 coordinate 9,426, forward strand.
TTAGTCCAAATATATCCGAATAAATAAAAATATCGATCGGATTATGCTATAATAAAACAGTAAACGAGTATGCCAGATTTCAATAAACTACTTACTCCAGGAAATATAGATGAAAATTGGGTCAATGCAATTGTTGATATTCCTCAAGGTTCCTCACTTAAAATAGAATATGACCGAGAACATGGTATCTTTATGCTAGACCGAGCGGAACCAGCGATATTCGCAAAGCCTGTTAATTACGGTTTTATCCCTGCTACTAAAGATACAGATGGGGACGAGCTTGATGTACTTTTAGTATGTCATGAACCAATCCCGACTGGCGTTTTAGTCAAATCAAAAATTATTGGTATTTTTAATTTTGAGGACGATTCCGAAATGGATTATAAGATTGTCTGCGTACCTGCAGATGATCGAAATACCGGCGATGCTATTAACACCTTAGACGATCTCGGCAAGCGTTGGCAGCAACAGATAGAATTTCACTTCGCTCACTACAAAGATCTTAAGAAACCTGGAACTACAAAAGTACTCGGTTGGGGAGATGTAGAAGAAGCGAAAAAAATCATCCGCGAATGCATTACGCGCTTCACAGAAGAAGGCTTCTCCAAAT
>CAZNVI010000031.1:10135-12438 GCA_964576705.1 uncultured Gammaproteobacteria bacterium
AACATCGGTAAATTACAACAAACAAATATTACAGAGGAGATGAAGAAATCGTATCTTAATTATGCGATGTCTGTCATAGTCGCTCGTGCGCTTCCTGATGTAAGAGACGGACTTAAACCAGTTCACAGGCGCATCTTGTATGCGATGAATGAGATGGGACTTAACTCTTCAGCGAAATTCTTGAAATCAGCCCGCATAGTAGGAGAAGTAATGGGTAAGTATCATCCTCACGGAAATATGGCGATATATGATGCTCTAGTTCGCTTAGCTCAAGATTTCGCTATGCGATATCCGCTGATTTGGGGACAGGGTAATTTCGGATCTATAGACGGCGATCCTCCGGCAGCAGACCGCTACACAGAAGCGAAGCTTCAACCTATATCAGCTGAGATGCTTTTCGATATCGATAAAGAGACTGTGGACTTTAGTCCTAACTATGATGGAAGCTTCCAGGAGCCAGATTTCTTACCAGCTAAGCTACCTAATCTTCTACTGATGGGATCAGAAGGAATCGCTGTCGGTATGGCCACTAAAATCCCTCCCCATAATTTAGGTGAAGTTATAGATGCGATAGTTCACATGATCGGGAAAACAACCGTAACAATGGGGAAGAGTACCACGGGTACCACAAGTAGCAAAAGTACCACAAGCCCACTCACTAATAGCGAAACCGCAGGTGATACCAGTGGTACACGTGATACTCGTGATACCTCTTTATCTATATTGAGCGACGTTACTATCGAGGATCTTCTGGAGCATATCAAGGGTCCTGATTTCCCGACAGGTGGAATAATATATGACGCTTCAGAAATAAAGAATGTGTATCTCTCAGGACGGGGTAAAGTTTTAATGCGCGGAAAAACAGAGATTGAAGATGTAGGCCAAGGAAAGTCAGCAATTATAGTAACTGAACTACCATACCAGGTTAATAAGGCATTATTAATCGCAAAGATTGCCGACCTGGCGAAAGATAAAAAAATAGAAGGAATATCTGATCTCCGGGATGAATCTGATAGACGAGGACTTAGGATCTATATCGAACTGAAAAGAGACGCCATACCGAAAAAAGTTCTTAATAATCTTTTTAAACACACAGCTTTACAAACCACTTTCCCTGCCAACGTAGTAGCGTTAGTTGATGGAACACCCCAAACTTTAAACCTTAAATTGATTCTTGAAGAATATCTGAAACACAGATATTTTGTGATAAAGAGACGCTCTGAATTTGAACTAAAACAAGCTAAAGCTAGATTACATATATTAGAAGGGTTAAAGATAGCTGTAGATCATATCGATGCAGTAATTAAAACTATACGTGAATCAAAGACCCAGGAAGATGCGAAAAATAACCTGATGGAGAAATTCAAACTTACAGAAATTCAATCTGTCGCGATACTAGATCTACAACTAAGACGCCTAGCAGCGCTAGAGCGTCAAAAAATTGAAGACGAATTGGCGATGGTTAAAGAAACTATAGCTTATCTTGAAGACTTACTTTCACACAGTGAAAAAATCTTAGACGTAGTTAAAACTGAACTCCTAAAAATTAAAGAAAAATATGCAGATCCCAGACGCACTAAGGTATTTAAAGGAAAAGTCGATGAATTCTCTGAAGAAGACCTTATCCCAAATGAACCGACGGTGATAACACTTACGAAGACAGGCTATATTAAACGACAGAGTATGAATGCATTCACCACCCAAAACAGAGGAGGGAAGGGAGTTACAGGTATGAAAGTAAAAGATGAAGACACCATAGAACACATAAGAGGAGGAATGACTCATGATAATATTCTTTTCTTCAGTAATAAAGGAAAAGTATATCAACTTAGAGCATACGAAATAGCAGAAAGCTCAAGACAATCTAAAGGCACAGCTGTAATCAATCTTTTAAATATCGAGAGTGGTGAAAAAATTGAATCATTCATAGTTTATAAGGTTGATACTAAAGAAGGCTTTGTGTTTCTTACCACCAGAAACGGTACTGTTAAAAAAACTGCTGTGAAAGAATTTGCGAATATAAGACGATCAGGCATGATTGCAATTAAGCTTGAAAAACAAGATGAGTTAGTCTGGAGCAATTTTTCAACAGGAACTAACAGTATCCTTATAGTTACAAAGCAAGGAAAAGCCATAAAGTTTAAGGAGGAAGAGGTACGCTCTACTGGTCGCGATACTATGGGGGTTCGAGGAATTAAACAACTCGAAGGCGATGAGGTGATAGGCATGGATGTAATTAATAAGGGAGATAATCCGGATTTATTAACAATCATGCAAAATGGACTCGGTAAAAAAACTGAGGT
>CAZNVI010000032.1:0-2546 GCA_964576705.1 uncultured Gammaproteobacteria bacterium
ATCTGCAGGTTTTTTAATTTCGAGTGATTTTTCTAAATCCCATGATACTGGCGCTCTGCCCTTCAATGGGCAGTTAGCACATGGCTGAAAAAATACTATATATGTCGGCGAATTTTCTGCTGTTTGTAACAATTTATCCGGTATTCTAGTATCAATCGGCCATATACCTTCTATTTGGAACTGAGGATCATCATGTAGGTATACTAAAAAAGCGTCTGGTAATAATCCGAACGTACCTTGTGTATATAGCACCACTTTATCTTCTTCTTTTTCTTTAAGATATTTAATAACTTCCTGTATCCCATATCCTGAAGGCCAATCTGTATAGTATTGGCTGACATCAGATACGGGTATGGTAGCATTTCCAAAATCATAAAGAATTAAATAGTCTTTCTGAAGGGGAATGATTAAAACTAACAAAGAGAATATAAAAATATATGCATAGCTTTTTAATCTTTTAGAAATGTGGTAATAAGAAAATGCTACAAGTGGAATAAGCGACAAAGTCATAAATAAAATATAACGGGGATATAATGTCTTACCAAACAACGCGAGAGCGAGGAAAGGGACTATAAACCATAGGAAAAGAAGTATTTTCTCTTTCTTATAATCTTGCTTCACTAAAAAGGATGCTGAAATCAACGCTATAAAAGGGTATGTGAAATATCTCACAAACCAATCCCTCTGACCTATCCATAAATTCCCCCAAAAGAAAGTGAAAGGATGCGTAATCCATTCTTTAAGAGGATAAACAAATATACTATTCTTTTGCTCAATAATATGAAAATATGGCGATATACGTAAAATAGAATAAATACCATAAGCAATCATAGAGGCTATTAATGCATAAAACGACCATCCTATAAACTTATTTATATTTTTTTTATTTCTGAAATCAAGCAATATCGCAGAAAACGGGAGCAGAATTAGCGTAAAAAGACCATTACTTTTATTTAACGCACCAAGCCCAGCTGTGATTCCAAGCATAAATGAGACCTCCCATTTTAAATTTCTAGCAAGTCGAATTACCAGATATAAACCCCAAACAGCAAAAGTACCCACCAGGCTGTCATACAAAGCCATCCTGTCATATACAAGGGCAAACGGGTAAATAACGTAAATAAAAGCGCTAATAAACCCAATCCATTTATTTTTGAATACTTCGTATCCGAGGAAAAACAGGCCTATTACAGTTACTAATCCAGCCAATATAGACACTAACCTACCTGCAAGAAGCGGATTTGAGGTTAAATACATAAAAAAAGTAATAAACCAAATAAAAATAGGCTGTTTGCCGTCGGTTAAAGCATAATCCCAAAATTTTAGGTCTGTCTTTAGGAATTGCGCCCAGCGTATATATATAGCTTCATCTGTGAAAATAGGGAGCGCTAGAATTGTGGGGAGTCGAAGCAATAAATAAGTTACTAAAATGACTACCGCTGAAAAAATTTCGCGGGCATACTTCTTGATATAACCCATATAAAGAGATTATACAGAAAGGGTAAAAGGAGAAGCAAATACCTTGGAAACGGCGGAGTCAGACTTAAAAAGGTTAAATATAATATAATCCATATTACCATTAAGCAAATAGCTTTATGTTTCAGCGGACGATATATAAAACTAATCAATGAAATAATGCTGATAATTGGCCACTTAATGCTCCATTCTGCAATGTGCTCGACTGTACTGAAATGCGTATACCATGTGCCGGAAAACAAAAACGGAAAAACCGTACCTATAAATGGTGCTTTCGCACCTGTAGTGTAAAACGTATATATAAACTTCTGTACCTTTAGGAAATTAATAAATGAGTTCCCTAAAATAAAAAATCGCAGATATGTCAGTACATAAACTACGAATGACACTGGCAATGTAAAAACGAATTTCTTTATTTCGCGTTTATCATTAATAAGCAAAGTAATAACTATCGCCACAGTAGGTAAAACTAACATAAATGGAAATTTTGTAGCTGCGAAACAACCCAAAAATAAAGACAAAAGCCAGTATTGTCTTCTCAAAAAAAACAAAAAACTCAATAATAAAAATTCTAACTGTAATAAATCAAAAAAAGGGGCACGAAGTTGCTCATAAAACAAAGGCTCAAATGAAAGCAATAAAACCGGCAAGAAGGCATAAATATCATTAGCAAATATCTTTCTATTAAGAATAAAAAGCGTTATCAATACTGCAATACCTGACAGTAATGCAAAGATATTCTGATTTCCGAAAAGAATAATACTTCCTCCCAACAGATATTTACCAAGAAACGGCATTTCAGGATTCAATAAAACAGGGTTCGTACCATGAATGTATTCCCATGCGACATGTGTATATAAACCGTCGTCGCCTACCGGGTTTTTTGATAAAGGCTTTACCCATTGTGACTGCTGATACCTTTCTTTCCAATATTCAGAATCAAATTTAGATAAATAGCGATCTCTATAATTATATATTTGAAACAACAAATGAGCTAAGAATACTATAAAAATAATAATGAATAATAGTCTTTTAAATGCGATGTTATTCATTTTTTACTTTTTATTTGT
>CAZNVI010000032.1:2646-12341 GCA_964576705.1 uncultured Gammaproteobacteria bacterium
TTTTGATATTTGATTTTTGAATTTTGAATTATTCATTAACCAAAAAATAACTATAACTACCAAAAAAGTAATAACCACAATGTAGAGATTGTTTAATAATTCTGGTACCGGTTTATTCCAATTCCCGAAATATAAAAAGGGCAAATAAGTGAATAACGCTCCAATACTAATAATATAACTTCCGATTGAAATATACTTGTTCGTTGATAACAATGCTAAAAACGGCATAACTACCAACAGATACCATGGCTGAAAATTTCCTGATTGATTTGCGGCCGCAATAACTGACAAGGAAAGACAAGCTATACAAGCCATAAAAACCATATTCCAAGGAATTTTCATTTTCACAATTTGAAGAACTAGGACGACAAAAAAAATCGGTAGAATAAAAATAGTCGCGAACTTAACACCAATAGATAGAAGTAAAAAAATAAACATAAGTATATATCGTTTCTGAGTTAAGAAATATAGACTAACTAAGGCCACTAGTATCATAAATATATCGATATGGCCAGAAACCAAACTTTCAATTAACACTAAAGGACTAAATGCAAAAAAAGCAGACATGAAAATAACGTGTTTAGGATAAATTGTATTTGCAATTTTTCTTATAAAATATATGCTACCTAAATAGCTAAGTACAGTAAGTAACTTGAACAGAATAAAATTTAAAACGAATATATTAAACCCAAGATATGACAACGGAATTGTGACTATAAGCCATACCGGCCCGTAAGGATAGGTTCTATGAGTCCAATGCATAAACGCAAGCATAGGATCACCTGTAAAATCCAGAGCTTTAAATAGATAGGGATTCTTTCCATAGAATGTGAATATTTTCGCATCAAAAATATAGTTAAAAAAATCATGAGAGAATGCGTTATATGAAAATAAAAGTATTCCGGCGGTAATAAGTATCAATCTCCATAAGTCTTTATTTTTAACTTTATTATTCTTTACCGCATTCATGATCAAAAAATAAGAAGTGAATAATGAAGTTAAAATTACTAAATATAAAAATGACGATAATGGTCTATTGAAGTATCCAATCATCTGAAACGCTCGCTGTATGGAGAACAGGAATGGAAAGCGTGTTAAAGCCAAACCGAGATCAACTTGGGTAAAAGAATATAATAAAAGGCTAATAAGCGAAAATGCATAAAAAAAATACAATCGTTTCATAAATATTGATATATTTTTACAATTTACTATTAGCTATTAACTATTTACCAATTTATTTGTATTTCCCTTTAATTTTATTTACCCTAATACTTAATAACTCCACAAATCCTTCTATAGAATCCCATACAGGACTTACTCTTCTGCTCTCGACATATAACCAGCTGACCGGAACTTCCTTAACTTCAAAACCCATATTAGTAGCATATAGCAGAATCTCAACATCAAAGCCTGCTTTAACAGCAGAACCGGTTATTTTTCTAAATCCATGATGCGCTTCGTTTAATTTCCCAAATACCCTGTAAGCAGCGGCTCTTGAAAAGAGCTTAAATCCACATTGCGTATCGGTAATATCAGGCAGTCCTACAAGTAGTTTTCTCAGCAATATATTAGCGCGTGAAATAATCAATCTGGAAAACGGTGAACCTTCCCGCCTCGTACTTCTTGAACCAATTATGACTTCGTAACTTTCATCTAAATAAGGTAATAACTTACTAACTTCTTCAATTGGTGTCGCTTGATCCATGTCTGTAAAGAGTATAGTTTTACCCTTTGCAGAAAGAACACCCTTAGTCACGGCACCTGCTTTTCCCATGTGTTCACTTTTTATTAAATTAAATTCAGGATACTCTTCTGTAAACTCTTTTATAAAATTTATGCTTCCATCTTTCGAACCGTCATCTACTATTATTACTTCATAAGTATATTTCTGCTTTCTAAGATAATGTTCTACCTTATCGAGGACACCTTTTCGAAGATTCGCCATCTCGTCGTAACAGGGTATGACTACACTGAGGTAAACTTCTCTCATTGTTTAATTATACTACAGTCCTGCTATCTATTATCGCCTTCGCCTTGAATTTTGTTCCTTTTCAATCTGGATAATAGCTTGTCCAGGTTACCTTCAGCTACTTCCTCAAGAGTCAGATCAAGCTCAGTACAAATTTGAGTAAAATACCATAGTATATCTCCAAGCTCTCCCTTTAATGCTTCTTTATCTTCTTTACTTACTATTCCCTTTTTATCCCTATAAATTTTCTTAATTTTTCCGGCTAATTCTCCTGCTTCATTTAAGAGTCCAAGCGTCGGATACGCTATCGGACCTTCAACGCTTACATAGCTCCATGTCTTTCTAGATTGTCTCTGGTAATCTTTATATTTCTTAGTATTCATATGGTAGATACAATTATAAATATTATACTACACATTTAATAAATTTCTTATTTGAAATTGCAGTGATATAATGCTTATGTGAAAAACTTACTGACTATTATAAAAATCTCAAAACCGTTGCATCATCTGGTAGTTATTATTTCCTTATTAATCCTAATATCCGCGACTTTGCAATTAGTATCTCCGATATTATCGAAATTTATAGTAGATGACATCGTTGCTGAAGTTTCAGGAAATGATGGCAATCTAAACCGCTTGATATTCCTTATCATCACCGCTTTCGTAGTAAATTTATTGGGCTTAATAACCACGGTGGTATCTGAACGCGTCGGAGATCATTTCGCAGGGCGTCTCAGAAAGTTTCTAATTGAAAAATTTTACCACAAGGTACTTACACTTCCCCAATCATATTTCGATTCTGAAGTTTCTGGAAAAATAGTGAACCAATTATCACGAGGCATTTCTTCTACCCAAGGCTTTATGAATACGGCAACTAACTTCATACTTCCCACTTTCTTGCAAAGCTTCTTTACAATTGTAGTCTTGGCCTATTTCAATCTACCGATAGCCTTTTTTACTTTTATCCTTTTTCCCGTTTATCTTACACTTTCTCATCTATCTACAGTTCGCTGGGGACAAGAAGAGATGAAAAAAAATACTATTGAGGATATATCCCGCGGAAGAATACAGGAAGTAATATCCAACATTAAACTTGTAAAGAGTTTCACGAATGAAAAAAATGAATTTAGTTTCGTGTCAGACAGTCTTTCTGAAAGTAACAAAATATATGCCAGACAAAGCCGCACATATCATATCTTTGATTTTCTCCGCGGATTATCTCTTCATGTGATTCTTTTTGCCATAAATATACTGGTTTTTTATAACACATTCCACGGCGAACTCACCATAGGAGAAATGGTGCTCATACTTCAGCTCGTGAACCAAGCACGAACACCACTCTTCGCAATGTCTTTTATACTTACCCAGCTCCAAACAGCTGAAGCAGGGTCTAGAGAATACCTGGAAATAATAAATCTGGAATCTGTCGAAGATTTCACGAAAAAACAAAGAACGGAAAAAATCTTAAATGCGACAATCAAGTTTTCGAATGTAAATTTCAGTTATGAAAAATCAGATAAAGTTTTACGCAATATTTCATTTACAGTTAATGAGAATGAGACTGTAGCACTGGTCGGACATAGTGGCGCTGGAAAGACAACGATCATAAATTTAATTCTCAAATTTTATAGTCCGAATAGTGGCGAGATATTATTAAAAGATATAAATTATGAGACACTTGATCACTCATTTGTCAGAAACAATATATCGCTTGTATTTCAAGAGAATGAACTTTTTTCAACTTCTGTTAAAGAAAACGTCGCATACGGAAAACAAGACGCTACCGATGAAGAAGTAATAAAAGCTCTAAAATTAGCAAATGCATATGATTTTGTTTCAAAATTGCAGAAAGGAATTTATAGTACTGTCGGGGAACGCGGTGTAAGATTATCGGGAGGACAAAAACAAAGAATACAAATAGCAAGAGCTATACTCAAAAACGCTCAAATTCTGATTCTCGATGAAGCGACATCCTCTCTGGATGCGAAATCTGAAAAAGAAGTACAAGAAGCGTTAGAAAACCTTATGAAGAAAAAATTAGTTATAATAATAGCCCATAGATTCAGCACGATACAAAATGTAGATAAAATTCTGGTTATAGATAATGGAAATATGGTAGAAAGCGGAACACCTAAAGAACTATCGCAAAAAAAGGGCATTTATTCAGAGCTCCTCCACTATCAAATCGAGGGAAATAAAAAATTACTTGCTAAATTCGATATATATTAAGTTATGTTTTCACATACGCACGTTTATTTCTCAACTAAGTTAACAACTAAAGAAATCCCACCATATACCGTAGTTGGAAGCTTATTGCCTGATTCAGGACTTACCGGAAACATAAATTGGGGAGATATACATAAACCAGAAATCGCTAAAAATTTCTTCGATCAATCCAGAAAAAAGACTAATACGAGTAAAGAATTGTATGAAGGAATAATAAACCACATTAAGTTGGATTATTTCTCCCATGTATCGTTTAAAAATAAAACCGGATTCGCTTTCGCATACCAGACCCCTAAACTGCAAAAAACCGTAGCTAAAGCGTTGATTATAGATGACAATACCAAGATAATAAAAACATCACATAATTTTATCGAAACAGCCGTCGAACATTTGCTAATAAACGATAATCCACATATACAATTATTGGTTAAAAACTCTTTAGAAAAAATAGATACAGTTAATTTAAGTAATAACCTGAGTACATTTTTCAAGACAGAAAAATCAAAATCATTAATTAATTTAAACGAATCTTTCACTTTATTCACAAAATATGACATTAGAGACTTAACTGAATGCGTACGTTATTGGGGTGAGTTAAATTATTATTTTGTAAAACATGCTATAGATAAAGACGCTACCAAGGAAGCGCTATACATAGCTATAGATATTGTTAAAGATAAATATAAAAAATTTCTCGACTATACTATACAAAAACATGATAGCAACGAAGCGTTATTGACCTTGTTGCGTGGATAACTCTCTAAGGAACAAATTGTAATCGAACTGGCTTACTCTACCATCATCTGTAATATCGGCCGTATCTTTCTTACTTTGGTCACTACAGTTTCTAGGAGGTGCGAGATCAGAAAAACAATCAAGTAATAGATTGTAATCTAAAGCTGAAAGTTGGTTATCATTATTTATATCTCCTGTAGTCAGAGCAAGTGGAGATAAAGTATTAACCTGTCCTGAGGTGATCGTGACGATACCTTGTATAGGCTTCTTAAGATATTGAGGAACTTTTATCTTAATTATGTAGATCCCTGTTACAAGCTGTCCCATATCGATACTGCCCGTAAAATCTCCATTAGTTGAGTTAAATAAAATATTTCCTTGTTTAGTTGCGACAAGTTGATTAGATGCGTTATATGCTTCAACTGTTACAGCTCTAGTTGTATGTAAAGGATTCATGTTGCCAAGACTACTTGCGGAAGTGTTATCCCCGCCCTGGCCAATTCCATGTAAAAAAACAGTACTATTCAGGACCGTTGCGCCGGGAGCAATAGTAGCTGTAGGTGGAGGTGGAGGTGGAGTATTAGTCGGGGTGGGCGAAGCTGTAGCTGTAGGAGTTATGGTCGGAGTTACACTAGGCGTGATATTATTACTCCTAATCTCTACAGAAGATAACGCGGCATTTGTAATACGTGAATATGAATTAATCATTTTGGCTGCATTTGCATAAACATTAGATTCAATAAAACCTACTAGAAACCTCGAGGGAGTAGCAGTCAGGTGCTTCGATGTTCCGTCTCTCCCAAAACCGAATACGGTCATATTATCTTGCATCTGCTTATATGAATCTATCTTCGTATCATCCTCTAAGTGAGATAAAAATAAAGATCGGTTCTTTGATGTATCGCTGAAATATATCCACTCAGGAGAAGATAAATCACGGGTCCATTCCTGATTTGCCGTATATCTTTCACCGCTAGATAGAATCATAAAATTTGTACTTGCGTTAAAAACACCATTCGGAGTACCTTCATAAAGAAACCAATAAGAATGTCCGACGCTGGATAATGTCATTCTGGCAAAGGTCGGATAAATCTCCCAAATACCTGACCAATTACCATTTGTAGAACTTATTATGGCTTTAAGGGGACCTTGAGATATTATTTGACTCGTGGAACCAGTACTCCCGGGGTGAAAAAATCCCTCCGGATGCACCATATTAGGTATCCCGCGGAAATTACCGGCTGACCCACCGGTGGGCCTATACGAAATCCAATCTACTCCATCCTTATCCAACATCCCCGCAAAACCAGCACCTGCTTTATGATAATAGTAAGTTCCGGTTGATGTAGTAAATCTGAAACTTGACTGTCCCTGATAGCTCACATTATCTGTCACACCTACCTGTGGCGTAAAGGCAGGTAAGCTAAAATTACTGCCTGTATCAAAATACAGATAATAATTCTTATTAGTCCCCGTTGGTATATCAGGTGACATGAATATAAATTTACCGCTACTATTAGCTTGACCGTCAAATTGAAAAGGCACAGACGCATTAACCATAGCGCCTTGAGAGTTTACTTCCACTAACTTTAGTGAGCTCAGATTAACAACGCCGCTTCCGCCTGCGGATTGAAGTAATTGGGAAAAATTGATAGTAGTTTCAATAGGTGTACCGTTTGCTATTTGAATAGCCGGATTTATAGCAAGTTTCACGCGGTACTTCCGTGATGATTCATGCCACGGCGATGGAGTTTGAGAATGTACGGGATTATTAATCAGAGGGATAATAATAAAAATGAAAATTAATCCGACTATCAACAATTTTCCTACAGTGAATTTATAACCCAATTTCATGCTCATAATACTTATATTACATAATATCCCAAGCTTAGGCAATGTTCTATAATTCTTGCTTATTGTAAATGATCAGATATACTATTCAAACATGATTAAAAGACTGACTCGAAAGACAATTTATAAAGACGAATGGCTCACCCTTTACCAAGACGGGGTAAGATTTGATGATAATTCAAAAGGCACTATAGCATGGGCCGACAGAAAAGATGGAGTAGGAATTGTAGTCGTCACTAAAGATAATAAAATACTACTAAATAAAGAGTATAGATATATAGTAAATGAATATAGCTGGGAAATTCCAGGAGGAGGGATAGACGAGGGTGAAACGCCAGAAGTAGCTGCGATTAGAGAACTTTATGAGGAAACCGGAATTAAAGCAGAAAAAGTCGAAAAAGTAGGAGTATTTTATCCTTTAAATAGTTTCAATAGTGAAAATGTAATCTTGTTCTATACTATTATCGAACCTACTGAACCAACGCTTTCAAAAATAGAACCCAGCGAAAATATTCTTGAGCATAAATACTTCACATTCGATGAAGTGCTGCAAATGATAGATAGCGGTAAAATTAACGATGCATTGACGGCAAACGCCATCCAAATCATCATCCGTAAGCTTCAAAAAGTATAACGCCGTAAATTCTCTTTCAATTTATTGATACTATCTAAATCATATATTGAAGCTGTTAGTATATTACTTCCCATCTTTTTGAGTGACTTAATTTTATTCGTGAGTACTTTTTTATCCAAAAGATCTGCTTTAGTTAATACGATAATTTCTATTTTCTCCAGTAATCCAGGGCTGTAATTTGTTAACTCATCCCGGATAATATTATAACTGCCTAATAAATCATTTTCTGTGGAGTCGATACAGTGGACTATCAATTTAGTTTTCTCTATATGTTTTAAAAACTTAACGCCTAGTCCTTTACCAGCTGATGCACCTGTTATAAGTCCTGGAATGTCAGCGATAGTAATACTATCCATCATCCCAATATTCGGCTCTAGTGTCGTAAAATGATAATCTGCGATTTTGGGAGAAGCGCTCGTAAGAACACTAAGTAGGCTACTTTTCCCAACATTTGGAAGTCCTATAAGGCCGATATCTGCAATTATTAACAATTCCAAAATCAACTGCTTAATCTCACCTGATGCTCCCTTCTCTGCATCACGGGGAGAATTTTTAAATGCTATTTTTAACTCATGGTTTCCTCTACCGCCTAAACCACCACGCGCCACAAGTATAGGAGTAAATGTGTCTATAATTTCATATCTCTTCCTGGATTTTTTATCAGTAATACGAGTTCCTATCGGAACTTGAATGGTCAAATCTTTCGCATTTCGCCCAAATCTATTCTGCTTTGCACCATTCTCACCATTTTCTGCCTGCACTTCTTTCTTATATCGAAACGTTGATAGCGCACTCAAATCAGTAACACCTATGAAATAAATGCTTCCACCATTGCCACCGTTCCCGCCATCCGGGCCGCCTTTTGCTGTTTGTCCGTCATGCCACAAAGAAGGAGATCCATTCCCGCCATTACCAGAAATAACTGTAATTGTAACTTCGTCCACCAACATACCTGCGTATTGTAGCATGTAAGACTAGATACTATCTGCTAATATTATAGACTGATGGTATAATCTCCTTATGAAAATAATTGTTACTGGAGATAGGGGCTATCTCGGCAGTGCTTTTGTTGAACGATACAGTAAAGACTACGAAATTATTGGTTATGATCATAAAAACGGCGAAGAGCTCCTCGATTATGCGTCTCTTATTGGCAAAATACGAGACGCAGAGCAAGTCGTCCATTTGGCTGCAATCCCAAAGCCTGTTGAGGGAAGAGATTTTGAAGATTATTTCAAAAACAATGTACAAGCGACCCTAAATATCGCAAAAGCATCTGTTGAAAGCAAAGTAAAAAGAATCATTTACGCAAGTTCTACGACAATCTACGGCATTGAACGCGGTATTCCTTTCAAGACACCAATAAAAGAGGATCAACCGTTTGTCTCACAGTACATCACTGCTGATCAACTCTTATGTCGCGATGTTGATCTCTCATATCATATGAGTAAAGTGATGGCAGAGCAGATTATGGCGTGGTATGGACTAAATAAGAAATTACAGACGATCACCTTGCGTTTTGGACCTATAAATAAAGTTTTCTTGGGGACAAGCGTGAGTATAAATAATGCTACTCAAGCGATTAAATTAGCCTTAGATTATAACGGAGAACTATGGTATGAACCATTTAGCATTGTTGACGAAATCGAACATATAGACATTTCCAAAGCAAAAAATATTTTAGGGTATAACCCAGAAAAACCAAACTATACACCTGACCAAATAAATTCCACCCTTGATAAAAAATAAACCCCAACTACCACTAAAAATTAGATTCGGTGGTATAATTTGGATATAGAATTACGAGGAGACGATTCATCCGCTTACCACTTCTCTGTCGGTGCAGTAGTAAGAAAAGATGATAAAGTCGCTATTATTCATAAAAAAGGTGCTTATTATACACTGCCTCGAGAAACCGTTTACATACACGAAACCATCGTAAGTGGACTTAAAAGAGGAGCCAAAGAAGAACTAGGAGTAAGCATAAATCTTATAAGATTTCTTGGAGGGTTAATTACATATTTTAAACGAGAAAATAGTAAGACTGATATTGAAAAACAACTATATATTTTGAAACAGAAGTAAAGAGTGAAGATGGAATTAAAAACCAAGAAAATGACGAATTAGATGATAAAACTCTCTGGATTTCATTTGATAAGGCATGTAAACTACTTGAAGAACACAATGATCCTGAGTTAGAAATCCTCAAACGCACACAGAGTTTGTGACCCGTAAGGGAATCGAACCCTTTTTAGCAGAATGAGAATCTGCTGTCCTA
>CAZNVI010000033.1:0-12325 GCA_964576705.1 uncultured Gammaproteobacteria bacterium
TTTATGAAAATTGCCTTAGTTCATGATTACATTAAAGAATATGGTGGGGCGGAAAGAGTACTGGAAGCTTTATGCGAGCTTTATCCAGATGCGCCTATTTATACTTCGTTTTATCAAAAACATTCAATTGCTTATGAAAAATTTAAGCATCGGAAAATTATCACCTCCTGGGTTCATAAAATTCCCTTTTTCGCGACCAAGCTCCATAGCCCATTGCGCTTTTTAGCTCCCTTGATATGGAATAGCTTCGATTTTTCTGAATATGACGTTGTGATCACTTCAGCATCGTGGTATATCACGAAAGGGGTACTGGGGGGCAAAGGGCGTAGAGCAAAGGGCGTAGGGGAAGAGTCAAAGAGGAAAGGGACTATCGAAATATGCTATTGTCACACCCCACCGAGGTGGCTTTATGGCTATAGCACGTCAATTGAGTGGCAGAAATTCTGGCCAGTAAGGCTTTACGGAATATTTATCGGCCATTTCATGCGTCAATACGATTATCATGCAGCTCAAAGAGTAGATTATTTTATAGCTAATTCGCAAGAGACGAAAAATAGAATAAAAAAGTTTTATAGAAGAGATGCTGAAGTTATATACCCACCAGTAGAATTACCAATATCAAATATCAAATATCAAATATCAAATAAAAAGCAGGATTACTATTTCATAGTATCCCGGTTGGTCGGGGGGAAGGGGTTGGGTCTGGCTGTGGAGGCTGCAAATAAATTGGGGATTAAGTTAAAGATCGCAGGGGTCAGTTCTGGATATTCATCGGAATATAAAAATCTATCTGAAAAAGCGAAAAATAATATCGACTTTCTGGGTCGGGTTTCTGATTCTGAGCTGGTAAAACTTTATTCCAATGCGAAAGCTTTCCTGGCCTTATCTACAGATGAGGACTTCGGGATTACACCTGTTGAGGCGATGTCTTGTGGCACACCGGTCATCGCATATTATGGCGGAGGATATAAAGAGACTGTGGTGGATGGAGATCCTTCGACAAGCTCAGGACAAGCAACGGGTTTATTTTTTCATGAATCGACAGTTGAAGGTTTGATTGCTGCTATTAAAAAGTTTGAAATTCGTGAGCGTACGGAGAAATTTGATCCCGAAAAGTGCCGCAGGCAGGCAGAAAAATTTTCAAAAAAGCGATTTAAAGAACGAATAGAGTCCTTTATTAAGCTTCGCGTTCCACAGCCATAAGAAAATACCGTACAATAAATATATGATTGATGGCATGGCAGACGTAGAGGTATTAACAAAAAAAACCGATCAACCCGCAGTTAGTCCTACAGACTGGTTGCAGCAGGCAGCAGTAGATATCAAAGCCGCTGAGACTAGAAGTTTGGGTGAAATGACTGTCGGAGAAGCAGCTTTACACATTGCCGACCAGCTTACGGATGGAAATATATATCAACTACTACCGCAATTTGACTCAATTCTAGATATTTACGAGCGTGATGTTACTGACAGTGTTCTAGAAGAACAATCGGGACAGACCAGCGAAGCAATTGATGTATTAAGTTTTTCCGGGGCAATCGCTTCCCTTCTTGAAGGGTTAACTGAAGACGAAAAACACTATCTACCACAAAAGTACATCTCAAGACTGTATGGATTTGTATCTAGAAATCCTAAAAAAGGAATAATATCAAGTCAATATTTGCCGTTTTTATTACAGCTTGATGAACGGAATAGAAAAAGGGATCCATTCAGAAGTAATAAGCTTATTGATGCAGTAAAAGAAGATATTGTAAGTATGGTCGTTAATCCAGAGGATGAAACTGGTTCTGAAGTAGCAGGGTTAATGTTTAGCGAGCTTATGGTAAGTAGAGCAGTGCCACAAGATAAGCTTCAGGAAATATTTCTTTATGCTGCGATAAGAGCAAAAAGCTCTGAAGAAGCGGGTCGGGTCATAAGACTTTTGGCGTCAAGCTTCACAAGAGAGCAAATAGAAAAGATTTTCAAAGCTCATTCGCTTGATAGTCCAGATTTCCAAAATACTGCCAGGAGCTTCTTATCTTTGATGGATGAAATATTGCCAGGTGACCTAGATAATGCTAGAAAGCAGGTCCATCCACTTTCTGACTCTGAGCTATTAGAAAATTTAGTTAAAGATTTGGATGCAGTTGATCTTTCAGAAGATATCAGAGGAGCATTTGATAAGTTAAAGCAAACAACAGGCGGATACATGCTGCTTAGGTGGTATCTGGATTTACGACAATATGCTGATTTGAGCTCATCAAAGATCAATGAGCACTTAAGTGAGCTCTCCGGTACTGAACAGATTGGTGTAAGAATTCGCACAAATGCCATTTCTCAAGTAGAAGATCTACTTAAGGCGAGTCTAGAAATAGAAGAAAAAGGTAGCGCAGTGGTTAATGTTTATGGTAGTAGAAAAATATTATATTCCAGAGTCGAGACAGAAATGCAATTAGCGCAAATTTATAAAGATCTTACTTTATTAGCCGAGGATGACCAAATGTCTGTGGAAGATAAAATGGGCATAGCAGACCGCTTTTTACACAATAGAGAATCCGTAGAAGATATAGGAGAAGCTCAGCCAAAAACTTTAATTTTTACCAGCAGAGACAAGGGTACATTCGTGGCACGACTTACTGTCGATGGTTTGATAACTGCTGAAGGAGCAATACCTGATTATTACGGAGACGATAAACCGTTTGAATCAAGCAATGTAGCGAAGGCAGAGTTGCCTTATTTCTTAGATACATATGGGATCATCAGAGGGGGTAAAAGTAATAGATTTAGAGACCCAGAACCTGATTCTGTTCGGCCTGACATCATCATCATCGAAGTGCCTACTCCGCAGCATTTGAGTATAGGGGATAGAAAAACCTTTTTAAGCCTGCTTGATGATTATTATAGTGATTTTGATGAAATTGACAGGCCAATTGTGATTTTGCACTGCGACGGGTTTGAGCCTCAGCTGCAATTTAAACGTGATTATCAAGGGTTTCTTTTTAGCTCCAGCATGGAGGAGCTGCGGAATTTAAACGGACTTGCTAGGGAGATGATCGCCCAAAGAACTAAAGGCTCTGAGTTTAAGCCGGAAGGCTTAGCTCTTCTTCAAGAGGCGCAATATGATGCATCCTTTGATCTTCGGGAGTGGGAACATAAAACAGCAGATACATACGAATCATTAAATCGTATACTTGATCGTATTCAGGCCCGAAACAGGTTATTTGCCGAATCTTCGAGAAAAAGAAACCCTAGGCATGGTGAATTTGAGGATGGCTGGATGTCAGAAATTACTCAAAGTAGACCAATCTCCACAATACTCGACTTAGGTACGGGTGAAGCTAGAATTTCCGGGATGTTGGCTAGATTGGGATACAACGTAATGGGTCTTGATTTAAGTGAAACAATGCTTTCGCAAGCACAGGCCAGATTTAAAGAAGAAGGTGAGGGGTTAAGGGGCGAGAAAGATGATCCGATGCTTTCATATAACGCCCTTTTACGTTTAAACGAAGAAGGATTACTCCCTCGAGATCCCATCACAGATGATGCTGAAGCAGCGAAGCATTTAATAACTACGAAAGGAGACTTTTTCCATTTATTTAGAGATGTAAATAATGCTGTAAAAGAATGGCATAAGAGATGTCCAGGTGTGGACAGGGATGAATTTTTCGCAGTTTCACCGTACGATGAATACGCATTCAGATCGCATCCAGAAGATATGTTTTTAGATGCAGGGTTTGATATGGCGCTTTTCAACTGGCATACTTTCTGTGAAATAGGTGATCCATCAAACCAGAGAGAAGTACTGTCTCAGGTTTTAAATGTTTTGGAACGAGGCGGGGAGCTGGTAATCGAGATACCTGACCGAATGATTGAGCCTTATTATTCAAGGTTGGTGGATTATCATAATAAGCATCCGGATTTGCCATTTGGTACTCTTCAAGACGAAAAACCGGATGGCGATGGAATGTATTCTGCCCGTTATTTTCCCGGGAAAGAAGAGCTGGTACTGCTCCTTAAGTCAGTAGGATTTGAATGCGATATCGATAAAGACGTTCAAACCTATTTCATAGAAGAAATTGACCCTGAGTCTGGTAAAAGAAGAATGGCTTTAAAAGAGCTTTTTATTACTGCCAGAAAGCCCACGAGGTAATTTTCATTTCGTAAGGAATTCGTTGAGTCTTTCAGCTTCTTTCCAGGCTAGTTCAAAGATCGCCCTTTCGGTATCAGCAATCATTTTATTTTCTACAATTGTAGCCATAAGGGTTCCTTCTCGGCGTGAGAAAAAAACGACCTTATTTCCTACGATGTTTTTTTCAATGTTTATAGGGAATTTTTCAAGCGGAACCAGTCTTGTTTGTCTCAGCTCCTCAGCATCTCTTTTTTTATATTCAATCCCAGCTTTGTTATTAGGTGTAATCGAGCGAACGTATATTTTGTCGCGTTTGCGAATAGCATAATATCGGCTCCAGAATTTATCCATAGCCTTATCAATCTCCTCATCTGCGTAAACATAAGCCAGGATCTCCTGTTTTTCGGACAAAACCTCAAGGTTAGCTTTTTTGATTCCCTCAATCCCTTCATACATCCGGATTACAGGTTTTTGGATTGAAAGCGTATATGCAGAGGTGAGAGAAGGTAGGATAGCTTGGATGTCTGAGCGGGTTTTCTCAAGCGTGGAGTAGTAAGAGTCAGCTAAATCTAAAAGCTTGGCAGGGGAGGTAGGCTGAAAGTGAATTTTTTTATTCTTATCTTTACTCGTTAATAGACCCTTTTTCTCAAGGGAGTAGAGCGCTTTATAGGCTGTCGAGCGCTTTAACTTAGTTTCGGATAGTATGTCCGCAATAGAAGCCTCACCCAGCCTAATAAGAGCGTCATATAAATTAGCTTCAGTAATGGTCATTCCGATGGATTGTAGAGATGGAAGTGACATATTTCTAAATAATTCTATCATGTAAGCATGCAAATGTCAAGCATTTTGTCGCTTATAGGTAACAAAATTATTAAATACGCAAGATTTAAGGCTATTTCTGGCCTTAATATTTATAACCAAAAATATTTACAAGTTGTCCCCTGGTGTTGACAGAGGTCCTATAGCACGATATACTATGGGCCATAAGCTTGAATAATCGAATATCGATACGAAAGCTCTGAACCTTTAAAATTTAATATAAATTACTTTACTAGCTTCGAACGTACCACTGTCCGGTGCATTCTATAAAGAGCAGTAAAGATAGATAAGCATATTGTAGCTTCGAGAAGAGGACAGACATCAAAGATGTAGCCTCGGACCGAAGCTTTTTTTGTTTTTGCTATGCAAAAACACCCTCCAGCAAGCGCTCCTTGAGCCGCGCTGCGAATAGTAGGTAAGGCGAAAGGTAAGCTGTGGATGGGTATGGCACGTAAGTCATTGGAACTTTGCTCGTTTGTTAGCAAAATTCCGTTGATTTTCGAATTAACGGTATCGTTTTTGAAGCTAATTTATCGTTTGGGCAATCCCGACTTAGTCGGGGGATATGGAGCTCAAAAAGATGGAAAAGTGAATAAAACACCTTTGACAAGTTCTCGCTTTGCTTTTTACCTGTCCCGGTGAAAACCGAGAAGGCAGAAGTAGGTGGGAAGGGGGGTTTGGTCATTAGACACTAGTCATTAGCTTTTAGCCAATGACAAAAGTCCAAAGGTTATTGACCAATTTCGCTTCCTGCCTTTTGGCAGATAGCACATTTAATAATTGAATTTGGAATCAAGAAGAAGGCTAAAACACCCGTTAAGGGTACGCGTTTTAACCCTTTTTCCCTTGTTTGGGCAATCTTTGCTTCTCCGCCTAATAGCGGATTGCGAAGTTTTAGATAGCCACAAACAAAAGCCAACTTTATAGATGAAAATAGCTTCTGCAAGCTTTATTTAGATTCTGCTGTTCAGTATCTAATGCAATAGCGCTTAAAAGAAGACTTTTTGAATATATAAAGTATACAATCCATTTGCCTGGGTTTACTTGGGTTTTAACTCAAGATAGCCTTGCTTTACTTTTCTGTCCAGAAGCCAGAATGGCTTCTCAGTACGTTTAAAACGGCTGTTATTTAAAGAAGGTAAAGGAGACAAATGGGAAAGGGTAGTAGTCGATAGTCTTTAGTCGTTAGGTCTTAGCCAGCGACAAGAGACAAATGACCAGCGACTAACACCGTTTCCTGTTTGTTTATCTGCAAATCGCATTAAGGCTTTGAGAGGGAACTGAATCTACTTGAGTCATGTACTGATCGAAGCCTTTTTGGTTTTCACTACGTAAAAACCACCCTCCAGCAAGCGCTCCTCGAGCCGTGTACGAATAGTACAAGAAGGCGAAAGGTAAGCTGCGGATGGGTTTGTGCGTAACTAGATCGTTAGGCACAAGCGTTTCTTTCAGCCAATCTATTTCTAATCCTGCAAGATCATTGAAGACAAAGCAGAATACAAGATTGTCTGAAAGAAGCGAAAAAATAAAATTATCAAATTAATTATGAAAGATACATATCATGGTGCGATGAGTGATTATATAGAAGATATGGCAGGTGTTGAGGCACCGCGTAGCGTCGAGCGCGAGGTCATGCGTGCGGTTTATTTTGATTCAGCCATTTTTAAGTATAAAGGTCGTGGAATGGAATTGCCTGATTTATGGTTTAGTAGGCTGAATCGAGACGACAGGGGTGTATATGTACCTGTGGAATGGGGTTATCCTAAGGGTAGCTATCAGGTCTCAACTCCTGTCCGATTCAAGGATCGCAGGCAGATAATAATTGATGCTGCCAGAGCTTTAGAAATGCAAAGGTTAGGTAAAGAAGTGCGACACCTTGAAGATTATTCTTCAATTGCTGACCCTGCCTTAAAGCCTTCTGATCTTAATGATCTTTTTTCACAAACAGCAGGCAGTTTGCAAGAAACGCAAGTTAAAAATCCTGTAATTGGCAAACCGGAGATAGAGCTTGAGATAGTAGGTGTGTCAGATTTTGCTCAGGATACTATCGGACAGTTTGAATTTATCGCACAAGGAATCATCGAGCCTAAGCCTATGCCAATTGCATACATTGCTCTTGCGCAGGTGGAAACTCGATTAGCGCTTTCACCTACGTCCTTTATGGGTCGTGAAACAGTAGGCAGCAACATAATTGCGCAGAATGGAATATACAGATATATACATTTTTCGTCCCGCACCGGAAGGCATAGTGGATGGGGATATCTATCTGCATTACCAAATAAATAAACATATGGAAAAAGGAAAAACAATACCACAAGAAGAATTAGATAGACCAAATGCTCGTCGAAAGGATGCGGGTTTATCTCCTGAACGAGCTTTGCGTTTAAGGCAAGCTTTATACAGGTTTCTTGTTGAGCCAGGAACAGATGGTAGGGAAAAAAGAGTCATCGCAAATATACTTCCTGAGATTTCAACTACCATAAATCAGACAATTGTGGCGCCTGTAGGCTCTGGTAAAACCTTGGCTGTTCCCGCTGAAATATTGCTTGGTGGCAAAGATAATAACCCGCCAAGAAGAGTCATAATTGTCCAACCTACCCAACAGCTTACGGCAAACACCTCTGATATTTTAAGTACTCTTCATGGCGATGATTTGGTAGGTCATAGATATGGAGGCATGGATAAAGCCCGGGTAAAAAATCCGGATGGCGAAATACAGGTAGTTACTACAGGAACCTTATGGAACATGTTGAAGAGAGGCCTGGTAGGCCCAGATGACTACGTGTTTTTTGATGAAATCCATCAGACTATGGGCTTTCCTCAGGTAGAAGCAGCTTTAGCAGCATTAACATATCAATTTGAACAAGGAAAACGTAGGGTCGGTGTAGGCATGGCGACAGGTACTTTTCCGACCGATAGTGAAAGCGGAAAAAGGTTTTTGGAATTTACTGAATCAAGTGTTCTTGAGACCGGGGAGAAAAACCGTTGGAATCGGGAGTTGCTACCTGGCGGAGACAGTTTGCATAGAGCAGCAGAAAACTATTTAAGCGACCCAGACAATAACGGACGTAATTTGCTTTTACTAGTGCCTACCAACCGTAAGGTAGATGAAACAGCAAAAGCATTAACAGCATGGTCTAGGGTTTCAGATATGGATGAATCACAGTCGTCGTTGCGGTCTGATAAAGCAATAAAACCAGCCCAACAGCTTCGGATTGTTTATTTCTCAAAAGACATCGGAGCTGGCGAATTCAATCAGCAGGTATCCAGTTTCTTACGCGATCGGGCAAGCGCAAAAAAAGAGGGCAGGGTTTTTAATGAAAAATTAGTAATTATTGCTACTTACGGGTCAGCAGGGTCGGGCGTTAACTACCCTGTGGAAGATGCAATAGGAGATGGTACATATATTAAAGCAGTTGATGAAGACAGTCAGAATGTACAGCTTCAAGAAACGACAGTTACAGGTAGTGTGCTCCAGCAGGCATTCGGACGTATCGGAAGACATACAGACGGGCGATTTTATCTTATCGGTTACTCTGGCGATAAGCCGCTAGATGAGATGCTTAAGCCTGATCCTTTACCTATGCCTCTTAAAACCTCACGGGGACTACAGGAAGCAGTATTCGGGCTTTTAGATGCGGAGGTGGATCCTAGAGCTATAAACAATTGGTACTCCAGAGATAGTGCTTCGATGAAGCGAGAAATTGAAAAGACCTATGCTATCCTTGCGTCTCGCGGATTATTGAAAGACGGTAGGGCAACCGATAAGGCAAAACTTATAGCGAAAAATCCTTTAGCCGATCAAGATTTGGGATATGCTTTGACTGTAGAATCAGCAGAAGATAGTCTTCGGGGTGGACTGCAGGAAATATTTGCAACGGCTGATTCTGCTTCATGGAGAAGTCTTTTTGTAAAAGAATTTATAGCAGAAAAAGACAATGGCGAGCGTGATACAGTCCAAATAACCGAGTTATTACTTAAGAAAGGATTGTTACGACCAGATGCAGATGGAACATTGATGATGCCTGATAACGATGAACAGCTTCCAGATTCGGATACAGCAATTATATTGAATGTCGCTAAATACCTTCGGGATACTAAGTTTGAGGTAGAGGATAATGGCAAATCTACGCATATGAAGAGATTATCGCTGGGTGAATTGGCAGAAAGATTTAATTTATCCTACAAAGCACTTGATAGACTAATGACGTCCTTGAGACAGGCCGATGAGTATAATCGTCGTTCAGGTAGAGAAGCCCCTTATTATTATACGAAAGAGAGTTGGGATATGTACCTTCGAGCTATTATAGAAGGGAATAATGCCGTGGCCCTTGAGGCAGGTTATGGATCTCGTACTAACCATAATATTATCTCAGAAGGTGTTTATAAAGATGGATTTAGCAAGCGTAAAGCTGGAACGGAATTGGTCGCAACTTTAAAAACTACCAGAGCGCAAGGGGCAAGTGCTCGAGTTGGGACGATATTTACAGGAAGCGTATTAGGTAAAGTGCCAGAAGATTTAGTCCCGTGGCTGCCTGAGAACCTAGAGCCTCGTGCATCAGCGATCTCTAAAGAGTACGATCGTTTACAGTCTGGTAAACCAGACGAACAGGGTGAATTCGCCCAGAATTATCCCAATGTTTTTGCATTTTTTTCCCAATGTACTCAAGTAGAAGCGCAAACTGCTGATCTCGCCATAAGAGCAAAGCAAGCCGGTATTCCAAAATTTGACTTTAATACCTGGCATAAGGAGTTTGTTTTACCTCATATGATGGTTCAAAAGGTAGATCACGTTGAAGCATTTGACGCAATGCTTTCAAGGCTGCAAGAATCTGGAGTTTCCGTGGCACCTGAGCTATATAATTTTGTCAACCCTCGTAAGATAGATCAAATTAATAATGATTTCCCGGTTAGCATAAATGTTGGAGAAACAGAGTTTACAATTTCTTACTATAAGTATTCTGATAAGCCCCCTGTGATTGAAGCGCCGGATATAGTTCTGCCTATAGTTGAGGGTAGATTCCAAACACAACTCCACCCGCTTTCTAGAGAATCTATTGTAGCAATACGACAGAAGCTTAGCTCATCCTTGATAGGAGAGCAGGCAAGAATAAAAGTAGGCAATAAGACTTTTTCACTCGATGAGGCACTAAGTTTATCTGATGAAATATTTGAGGAAATGCTCTCACTTAATTCATTATCGCAGCTTGCAAAATCACAAAAAGAACTATTAGGAGGCGATAGGAATCTTAACCTGGCAGATTTAACCACAGATAACTTACGAGATATATTAACTGGGATTAAAGCGCACAGAGTAGCATCAATAGGAAACGCGTCGGTCGGTATAGCAAGTTACATAAGCAGGAGGGGTATCGATGACATCGTATATGGAAGTACGACTGTTAGCGCAGCAAATAATCCGTTTATAAACCGAGATAGAAATACGAATTTTTTGGCAGAGGCAATTGGACAATTAACGCTTAAGGTATATGAACCACGACTCAGAGAAACTATTGAAAGGATGAGTCTGTTCGTGGCTGCTTATTCACCTAGAAAAGCGGATGAATATTTCGGTGGGCAATATCCGGAGTTCGGACCAAAGAGTCGTTTTGGAAATATTATTTCCAGATTTTCACATGGTGAATCAAGTCGGATGTACCAATCGGTTATATCGCCTGCTACTTCGCCTGACCAATCAAATACGACTGTTTTTAATACAGAAGGTTTCTTTACTGAAGCTGAGGGATTTTTTAATGAGTTTAATAAACGTTTTTCAGTTATGACGAACATTCAGGCTCATCTCAGCGAATTACTACCTATTTCTCAGGAGGGTGGTCAATTGCCTCGTGATTTGACATCTCTTATAGAAAGAGCTTTCAGAACCTTATATTTAGACGAAAAAGATTTTTATGAGGCTGTGGAGCAGTTGACTAATTACGCGGAGTTCGTAACTAAATATTATAGACATCACGCTGATTTAAAAAATCAGCCCGACACTGACTTACCTTCATTTAGCGACTGGTTTTATAAGAAGGAAAATACTATTAGAGCTGTGGAGAATAAAATATCGCAAGCTATTCCAGTTTATATAGGCACAGACGGTGAAGAAGTGGTCTATGCGTTATATGATCCTGAGTCGAACGGGTATTCTCAATATACTCTTGACGAAAATAATATATTTAGCTCTAGAAAAGGATACAACTCCAAATTTATTGGCAAAAGACCCGAAGATATAGGTGAGAAACTGGCCGGCACCTGGTCCGTCGGAAAAAAAGGTGAAGGCTTATTAAAGCTTGGTTTGGATGAAGTAGACCTGGCTGAACTTAAAAAGAGGGGTATCGATATAGACTTATCTGCATTAACTATTTCGGAACTGCAGCCGGTAGTAGATCTTGCTATGGAAACTAGAGAACAGACAGTAGAGACTCCAGCTCCTCAAGAACCTAAAGCCTTAGAAGTGTTATGGGAAGAGCTGCAGGTTGCCAATCCCAGTAAACATGAACTAAATCGTGCTTCATGGATCGATTTGAACCAAGTGGCTCAAGATAATATTCAGTCATTAATAGAACTAGCACGAGGGACGAATAGCAAGAGCGTCAGGGAAAGTGAATTAGCTACAGCGTTATTACTAACCGGTTTTACTTATAACGATCTGGTTAAGATTGGCGACTTAGAGCGAGCCTTTCCTCATCTAAAGGGATCTAAATCCAGGCTTGAAAACATGGTTAAAGATGTAATCAGAAGAGCCGGTTCTTCGTTGCCTACTGAGCTTGATATGGAGATTTTAGATAAAGCGCAAAGACTCGATGTCTTAGAAATAGCTATTTCTATCTCAGATAAGTTGATGGCCGATTGGGTAGGAGAAGATGAGGATTTACAAAATAAGATATACTCTGTGTTTTTAAAAAACCTTGGTTTGGGAAAAATTAATAATCCGCAGATTGCAGGAGCGGTGGAAGAATTTGAAGCGCAAAAAGGTAAAGAAAAAGAAGTACCAGATTTATTAAAGCAAATGTTTATCGAAAGTGCACTTGAGGCATCGGTTTGAAATTAATCTGCCGACGTCGCTTGTTGGACTGAGTGATGCTAGCTCTTTAAAAAGTAGGGATCATGCGGGCAAAAACGCAAATCCTGATCACTGCGAACAATATACTACATACCGACATGAAATTAGATATGTATGTTTTGTGAAGTCGCAGCATGGGAAGAAAAATCAAAGTTAAAATCTCAAAAATACAGATAAATGTTAAATTTCTTACTATTCGTATTTGAGATTTGATATTTAATTTTTTATCTTCTTTCCAGCCTGCGCTTCGCAAGAAGTGGCAGCCGAAAGGAGGCGTTAAATCATACGGGTCTGCCAAAGGCGGATTAAAAAGCACACCCGTAGCTTCGATA
>CAZNVI010000034.1:0-12042 GCA_964576705.1 uncultured Gammaproteobacteria bacterium
GAGCGGGTGAAGGGAATCGAACCCTCGTATCAACTTTGGAAAAGTTGTGTTCTACCATTGAACTACACCCGCATAGCTAAATTATAACAAAAAAACCATTTTTGGTATATAATCACAAACAAATTATGCCAAGGAAAGCCACGAAAAAACTCTTTAGGAGAGGAGACACCCAGAAATATAAAAAAACTATAAGAAGAAAAAAATCTCAAAAAGCCGTAAAACCTATTCTGACAAAACAATCAGGTTTCTATATTTTTCGACTAATCCTTTTGATGGGATTGTCTGCTTTGGTCGTACTTCTTCTCCCCACGATTACATCAGATATTAGGATAATTATCCGGCTTGCCAACAACCAGTTAATTCATCTACTTAATTTTGTAAACGACTCAACACGTACTGTCCATTTTGAGATGTCTAAACTGACAATTCCTGAGGTTGACTTCGAACCTATCCTAGAATTCAGCAAAAAAGTTATTGATCTTCTAGATCCTAAACCTCTTTTCAAATTAACAATCTCTATTTTAAATCAACTAAATTTTGCAACAACAATAAATTCTTTATGGAGTCTAAAAATAATATCCGCGATCCTAACTTATCTTGATCCCCGTCCTGGACTTACTATAATCGCTGAATTTTTAACTAAAATTGCTATTTTTGCACTTGAAACAACATATTATCTTTTAACTTTAATGAATCCCCTTCCGGGTATGAAAAGAATATCTGAAATAGAAATACTTATAATTACTGAAATGTTTAACTCATTAGTTGTCTTACTGCTTTTTATTATAAATTTCTTCTATTTAGTTTTGGAATTTTTATTAAATGGATTATCTGCGGTATTTAATTTTATAGCAAGGGTTTTTAACGGAATTATCTCTGCTATTTACAATACTATATCGGGCTTTCTAGATGAAATTAGATTCAGAATCGATATTGTAGCTGAATTTTTAAACCCGTATATAAACATAATTGTAAATAATTTCAAAAATACTGTTAATGGACTTTTGGAGTCAGCGAAATATCTTAAGCAATTTATTAAAGCTATAGTAAATCAATACAATGAATATCATCCCCGATAAGTCAATTAATCCTTGCAATTTAACTTTTTTTAGTACTATACTTAATCAAAGCTGGGCTTATGAATAGACGAAAGGGTATAGTTGCTTTATCAGTTTTGTTTTTTTTAGTAACAGCAACTACCTTTATGTTTTTGACTTTTTATTTAAAATCCCGAAACTTACCCATAAATAAAAGCCTGGCTGCAAATCAAATAATCATAACTGATTCTCCTATAAACGGTGATTCGAAATTACAAATGCGGACTTTCCGGGTAGTATCATTAACATCTTCACCGTCAAATAATATTTTACCTACCGCTACACTTCCTCTCTCTAGAGATAGAGAAGGCGTCCCGACGTTGCCTGCAGGAGGTTATTATAAACGTTACTGCGTGGATGACAATCCAGGCCCAGACATTGTACCTTGCGATGATGTTACAAGATGCGATCATCCCCAAGGGGCTGGAGGCCCGTACAGTACCTGCGGCACTGTCATGAGCTGGGAACATAAATTAATCCGTGCTACAGATCGTATTGTAAAAAATGAACCCGCAAGTAACTCTTTATGGAATAATCTTTCAGAGACTATAACAAGCAATTGCAGTACAGCTCCCGCGACTGCAAATTATATATCCACTTACAATATCGTCGATGCCTACAATCTGGCTGGATTTACAGACCTGACCAGGTCAACGCATGCAAGTGCTGCTACTATGCAGGCTTGGTGGCAATCAGCTGAGGCATCTGCATTGGGATATAAATTTTCTCCCGGAACGTCTATGACAGGCGTGGGACCGGGATATGTTATGTTTTTCGCTTCAGGCCATGTAGCCATGGTAAACCATGTGCAGATCGACCTTAATGGAAATGGTAAAATGACTTATTTACATACAGGCAGCGCATTTTATCTGGGTGTAGGTAGTATAGTAAGCAACAATCTCGTACAAACTTCAGCAGGGGAAGCAGTTACAGGATTTGGCGGACACCAGACGGTACTTCCATATACATACAGCGAGGTTCCAGCTTGCGCTTCCGACAACGATTAGTTTATCTTATATATTATGGATGTTTTTGAAGATAGTGCAAAAAACAGAATTAACAATTTGCCTGAGCCGAAAATTGAGTTAAAATCCTCAATCTCAATGCAACTAAGGATACTTCTTTTGAATAAAAAAATTGCGATAATTGCTATTGCTGCAGTTTTAATGCTTTGTTTTGGACTTATATTTATAATTTTCAGCCCTAAATCTGAAATTAATTCAAATGAACAATCTCAAATTATCAGACCGACTAAGCTTCCAAGACAGCAAGATGTGACAATGAAAGAAAATGCAGCGATACAAAAACAAAAAAACATCGATAAAGTTTTTGCAGATAAAGAGAGAAGGATTAAAGCGGAATATCCTTGGATCTATAACCTTCCTCTGCAATCAGATAAATATTTCGTGTACTTTGATTTACAAAATAAGGTATTTATAGGATTGCTCTATCCTAAGATAGGGGATAACGTAGAGCAATTAAAAACTATAGTCATGCAAGAGCTAAAACTTGCCAAAAAGATTCCCGTGGAAAACTTCAAATTTGAGTGGACTATTAATCCAAAAAATTAGTTAGCAAAAAGAATCGTTACGTGCTATTATGGAGCAATACAATAAATATATTCCAAAATAATTGTTACTTTCTAAACCTTCAAGCAATTGCTATACAATGTTCTTTAGAATGACAATTCTTGCATAAGACAATGCATTTATCAATCTCACGCATGATAGTTACTATCGAATGTCCTTCGCTAATCATATTAGCAACTGTGCCATCTTTTTTTACTGTCTACGTGATGAAAATCGAGACATGCAGGATGAGATTCACCGCACTTAATACATTTTAAATCTTTTTTATAAATTCTTAACCAATCAGCTAGCTTATTACGTCTTATTCGTTTCAATTTCTGGTGTCTCAACTTACGTTGATTCCAGGTTTTTAAATGATACTTCTTCTGATACTCCCTCTCTTTTTCTTTGTCTGAGTATGACATGAAGTTTTATGAGATTACGAAATTGCAATGTCGGGGACAGAAGACTCGAACTTCCGACCTCACGGTCCCAAACCGCGCGCTCTAGCCAACTGAGCTAGTCCCCGAGAGTACCGCGAGAGAGAGTCGAACTCTCATGTCCTTTACGGACGAGGGCTCTTAAGGCCCTTGTGTCTACCATTCCACCACCGCGGCTTATAATTTAATTTATTAGCAATCTATTACTTGTCTTATCCATTTTTCGCCAGCGAAGCTGTCGCGTCTACTCCTCCTAATCTTAGCATTCAGCTTTTCAGTACTATTCGTACACGCTTCTTGCTGCGATTATAGGAGGACTTCGCATTCCACCACCGCGGCGTTAAGTACATGCTTAATTTTACTTTAAATAACAAAAATATTCAATCTAGCCTTATTTCCTTTTAAAAGAATTTAAACTGTTGTAAAATCTAAAGTGTGCAAAAAAAGATCCGCGAAAGTGAAGTAAAAGCAAAGATACGAGATTATAAGGCATTAATAGAAAAACTTAATGGGCTAGGATGTGTATTTTCTCCTGAAACTACTCAGATTGATCGTATTTTTATTCCAGTAGGTTCTAGTATTCCAGTACCGAAAGGAATTGATGTCCTTCGCTTGAGACGCGAGAATATGAAAGTTCTTTTCACCCTCAAACAAGTAAGTGAAAACCAACTTAATAAAATAGAGAAAGAATCTTATATTGACAAAGAAGATGAAGCTGCGCAAGCTATTAAATTACTAGGATTTAAGGAATCCGTATCTGTCGAAAAACGACGAAAGAAATGTAAATATAAAAGTTATGAAACATGTATTGATACAGTAACCGATCTCGGACAGTTTATTGAAGTTGAGAAAATAAAAAATGAAGGAACTGCAACAGTTCAAGCAGAATTATTTTCCTTTTTGGAATCAATTGGCATTAATAAATCAGACCAAGTATTTATGGGATATGACATCCTTCTTAACAAAAGACACAAATAGTATAAAAATTTTAAAGTAGTAGTTATTAACTATTTAACTTTGCTTACCTAAATCCTATAATGAACATTATATTGACATCCTTTAGTATACTAAATATAATAATATTTAACTCTGGATTAATTTTATTAAATAAATAAACTATGCAAGAAAACGATGGTCACAGTTCTCAAATGGAAAATTATAATCAATTTTTTATTGATTTAAATATCGCTGATATCTTTAACAAAGAATCATTAAAAAATGATGGAAGTCATGTGTCTTTAGACGAACCTTGGGCAGCCGGAATGGGTGGAGCAAGTATAGCACAGGTGATTAGTGAGAGATTTGATGGGCCCAATAGTTATATTAACAGATCAATTGAGCTAGGACCTAGATTCCAAGGACTAGAATCAGATGTTGCAATAACATTACAAAGTCCGTATATACCGGGTAGACTGAAAAAGGAATTTATTGCATTAAGTATTCCAGTAGTAGGTAATAGATTGCTCGATCTTTGGACAAGAAATGAAGCTGAGCCTGTACAAGTAATTAGTTTTCAATGTTATGGAACTATGGGAATTACGCCTCAGCCACAAGGTGAGATAGACTTAACTTTATCAAGCGACGGTAAACATAGAATTCAAGTTAATAAAGAAGAAGTAAATTTAACAGATAATATGGATGAGTATTCTAAAGCACGAGGTATGATTTTAAAATTTTATGGAATTGACATTGGTGATTCTGAAAATATAAATGTAAAAGGTGTAATTAATTCAGTCTGGCATTTAATAGCACAAGAAAGAAGAAAAGAAACTGAACAAACCTAATTGTGCTTTAAATAAGTATAATATTCAATCTAGTTCTATCTTTCATTATGAAATTAAACTTAAATGGCATAGAATTAGTTCATGCAATCTACAGTTCGTGAAATTGAAGTTAAGGCAAAAATAAATGATCTAGGAAGCTTGATGAATAGATTGGACGAGTTAGGTTGTTCTTTTTCAGATGAGTCTGTGCAAATTGACCGCATCTTCATACCCAAAGGACAACATATTCCGGTATCTAAAGGAGTAAATGTACTTCGGCTTCGTAAAGAAAATAAAAAAATTCTTTTTACTCTTAAGCAGGTAAATGAAAATCAATTAGATAAAATAGAGAAGGAATTTTATATAAGCGATGAAAAAGAGGCTTTCGAAACTATCCTACTCTTAGGATTTCAAGAATCTTTATCTGTCGAAAAAAAACGCAAAAAATGTAAATATAAAAAATTACGAGATTTGCTTAGATGAAGTTTCTAATTTGGGCCACTTTATTGAGGTTGAAAAGGTTACAAATGAAAAAACTGACATAGTTCAGAATGAATTGTTTTCTTTCCTAGAATCTTTAGGTGTCAGAAAAGAAGATAGAGTGCTTGTAGGTTACGATATTTTAATTTCTCAAAAAAATTAAAAATTATAAGTCAGTAGTACTATTCGAAGACGCATCGAGACGATTTAGGGAATAATCGAGCAGACTTCGCATTTCATTTCTTCTATCAGGACTGTTTAATAAAATACCTATCAGCTTTATGTTATCTTTTTCGTAATACGTAACCAGGCACATTCCTGCTTCCGGAGTATAACCTGTTTTTACACCTTTAACCCCATCATAAGTAGATAGTAAATTCGTTTCGTTAGTTAGATAATATTCTTTGTGGCTGTCATTTGAAGGAATGTAATGCTCATATGTAGATACTACCTGTCTAAAAACAGGAAAGTTTTCTATGGCATACCTCGTAAGTATTAATAAATCATGCGCAGTTGTGTATTGTGTCCCGTCTCCTTGAAGACCAGACGGATTTGAAAAAACAGTATTTGAAAGACCTAATGCTTTAGCTTTATCAGCCATCGCCTTAAGGAATCCCTCGCGTCCCGACGGATAGTTATGTGCTAAAACCTCTGATGCATCATTTCCGGAATTTAGCATAAGTCCGTATAGTAATTCTTCTTTCGTCAGTACTTCACCGACTTCTAAGCCCATACTGTCTTCACCGACTAAATCAGCGCCGTTGACTACATAATTCTCCGGCATGAATTTATCTTCCAAGGCTATAACAGCAGTCATTATTTTCGTAAGTGATGCCATGGGTACCTTTTCATTTGCATTCTTTTCGTAAATCACTTTATTACTAACTAAATCATAAACCAGACTAGAACGGGCTTGAATATCAGGCATAGTACTATCTGACTCTGTAAATGTACCAAGAATTGGTGACCAAAAATCAAGTAATGTCACTTGGGCATTGTTTTTAATTTCTAGAAATTCAGGAATAGGGGATGCATAAAGCGTAGCTTTATAAGGATTAAAAATATAGTAGACAACAGAAAAAAATACCCCCAATAATATAACCGTGAGAGTATACGATATCCAAAATCTCATAACCACTATAATAGCAAATAGTAGCGACGTGCTCTATAATAATTGCAGTTTGATAATTTTATGACTTATATCCAAAGCATCATATTTTCAATCGTCGAAGGGCTTACTGAGTTTTTACCTGTTTCGTCCACCGGACATTTAATCTTAGTAAGTAAATTACTGGGAGTAGAGCAAACAGAATTTTTAAAAAGTTTTGAGGTAATAATACAATTAGGAGCTATCTTAGCCGTAGTTTTTTTATATCGGAATTTACTACTTCATAGTATTGATACTTGGAAAAGGGTTTTAATCGCATTCATACCGACTGGTGCGATAGGATTCGTGCTTTATAAATTTATTAAACAATTTTTATTAGGAAATGAAGTTATTACAGTATTGGCTCTTTTCATAGGCGGTGTGATATTAATTCTAATCGAATATTTAATCAAAGATAAAAAATTTAAAACCACTAAAATTGAAGAAATATCTTTTAGAAGTGCGTTTATGGTAGGTGTCTTTCAGTCAATCTCGATAATCCCGGGTGTATCCAGAGCTGCATCTACGATAATCGGAGGACTCATACTAGGACTTAATAGAGAAACTGCTGTGTTATTTTCATTTCTTCTTGCCATACCTACTATATTTTCTGCGTCTATTTATGAATTTAGTAAAAGTAGTACATTATTTAGTACATACGAGTACGGCCTACTTATAGTAGGGTTCATTTGCTCTTTTATAGTTGCTATCTTATCCATAAAATTCTTTGTATCTTTCGTTCAGAGACATACTTTCATACCTTTCGGTATCTATCGAATAGCAGTAGCTATACTTTATTCATTAATAATGTTAAGATAATAAACTGCGAACCTGCTTCATTTACTTGGCTTGTTAATATAACCTAATCGTATCGTAGCCTTAAAAATTTTTTTTAAAAATTTTGACTTATTTAGTATTAGATTGCATACTTTAATCATATTGACGAGTTCCTACATGATAGTTTATATTTAACAAAAGCTAGAACAAACTCTACAATTTTACTCCGTTACGACTGCCCGATAACTGAGTAGAAAATTAATTATCATTGCGATAATACGCCGATTGGTGGATCGTGATGGTAAATAGGTATCAATCCTCAGTTATCCTCATGTTTATGTCTTATTTCTTTAAACGTACGAAATCGTACCTCAGACAAATTCTCGATGCCGCATTTACTCCAACTGATGTAGAAGAACAATTATCGAAAAATACAAATCTAACTAGTATTTTATTTCATACGCTTTTTTAGAAAAATATTTTTTAATCACTGCCCATATGATAAATAGAAAAATAGTACTAAGTGTAGTTTCAATTATTTCAGCAGTTACCGTCCTCGCTGGTGTCACATTCGCCCTCTTTTCAGATACAGAAACAAGTGTAAGTAATGTCCTAGCAGCTGGAGAAGTAGATCTAGGAATCGACAACCACAGTTACTACAATGGATTGCTTAATCCTGGAACGACTTGGAGAGTGGACTATGATCTTTCTGACACACCACCTCGTCAATTCTTTAACTTTCTAGATGTGAAACCGGGTGACTGGGGAGAAGATACCATATCTCTTCATGTCCGAAATAACGACGCATGGGTTTGTGCAGATGCGACATTAAGATCAGATGATGATAACGGAATAAACGAACCGGAAGGACTTGATGGAGATACCACAGGGGGAGTCGGACAAGGAGAGCTAGCGAATCTAATTAATTTCTATTGGTGGGCTGATGATGGTGATAATGTTTTCGAAACTGGTGAGAATTTACTACCTGCAGGTCCTATCGGAAGTCTGGATGTAGATGAAACCGCGACTGTAACACTCGCTGATTCACTTACGAATATATGGGGAGATCCAGGACCATTCCCAGGTGACGAAGTACGTCATGTAGCGAAAGCATGGTGTTTCGGAAATGCGACCATGACACCATATGCACAAGATGGCGGTAATAAGGGGAGTGGACCTGATGTAAGACCGATACTATGTGACGGATCACAATTAAATAATATTACCCAAACAGATGGCTTCACTCTCGATATAGCCTTCCGCGCGGTACAATCCCGCCACAATCCAGGCTTCCGATGTGACGGCGTAGAGACCACTCCTACGGTACCTGTAACGCCTCCCTTAACACCTACCCTTACTCCGACTTTGACACCTACACCACCTCAAGTAGCATGTGGAGTAAATGATGTCCAGTACGCCACTTCATTCGCAAATAATGACCAAGGATTAAGAAAAGACGGATCAGCAGTACTGGCAAATAGAAGTGTCGAATCGGCAGCATTCGGAGCTCCGCAAACTTCAGGCGCTGTATCAGATGTCAGCTTTCCTGTAGGCTCTTTCTTCAGTCTAGGATTCCCACTCTCAGGAAATACTACCAGCATAGTCTATGGCTTCTCACAGCCCTTCTTCCCGAATCCCTCAGGTCCTGATTTACAGGTGTTTGAAGTAACTGGTGGATCATATCCTGATGAAGTATTAAAAGTTGAAGCAGGTCCTACATCAGCGGGACCTTGGACTGTGCTCGCTGCTGCTGCAATAAGAGATGAGGATATAGAATTGGGGGCATTACCATCTGCCCAATATGTTCGATTAACAGATGCTAGCATCATGGCGAACCCACTATTCCCAAATGATGCCGATGGATACGATCTAGACGCTATAAAGACTTTTTGTAAAGAAGTTATTCAGTAAAAACGCATTGTGTGTATTTATTGAAAAGCTTAAAAGACCATAAATATTACATAGGTCAAACCGATAATTTGCCAAAAAGATTTCTACAACATAACAATGGAGAAGTTAAATCAACAAAATATCGAAGACCATTTGAACTAATTGGATATGAAGAATATGAATCACGAAATAAAGCAAGATGGATGGAATATAACTTTAAAAACCATAGTGATAAAAAGAAGAAATTTATTGAAAGATTGACAAAATAAATAGGCATAAGCCCGATGGTAGCGGACCATTACGAAAGTACTTTTTCGAAAGAAGGCCGCCGGCCTAGAGGGCCTCTGGCCCGGAGGGAGGTGAAAACATAAATGACTAAATTTACAAATATTTTAAATACACGGATCTTACTTTCAGCAGCGACTATCTTAGCTGCTATGACACTCGTAATCGGTGCGACATTCGCGTTCTTCTCTGATACCGAAACATCTGCAAATAATCAATTCGTAGCAGGTGATATCGATCTACAAATCGATAATACAAGCTATGCGTTGGATTTTAATATTCCAGGATTTGTTAATCCTACAGGTGCCTTCGTGGCAAATCCAGCTAATACCTGGACTCAAAAGGATTTAACCACCTTGGAAAAATTCTTTAACTTTACTGATCTTAAACCCGGTGATTACGGAGAGGATACTATCTCTGTTCATGTGGGTTCAAATGATGCTTGGGTATGTGCAGCTGCGCGTATTACAACTGATCAGGATAATTCATGTACTGAACCTGAATTAGCAGACGATGCCACATGCGTAGCTCCAGCTACAAATGGGGAGCTCGACAATGCAGTCGAATTCGCATTTTGGGCTGACGATGGCGACAATGTTTTGGAAGTTGATGAAGCTTCCGATATATTCCTTAGTGGCCCATTGAGCGGATTGGGAACAGCAGGTCAAATAGCTTTAGCTGACTCAGCTGGTTCAATAGTTCCTGGAGAGGGTCCTATACCTGGTGATTCTACATTCTTTATAGGAAAAATATGGTGCTTCGGAGATCTTACACCTAATCCAGTTGCCGAAGGAGCAAATACACCTACTCAAGGCACAGGATTTACCTGTAATGGAACGGCCATTAATAACGCTGCGCAAACAGACAGCGTAGTGGGAGATCTACAATTCTTTGCTGTTCAAGCAAGGAATAATGCTCAGTTTACTTGTGCAAGTTGGAATCCGGTTTGGAATACACCTCCAACACCAACGTTAACACCAGTTCCAACTGGTCTGTAATAGTAAAGTAAGTTTCTTTACAAGTTTACGACATCTATAAGTTAACTTGTAGGATATAGACCCAAAGGGCGGGGGCATTGTCCTCGGAGCCAGAGGTTCCTCTGGACCGGAGGCCTTAAGGCCTCCGCCCTTTACATAGGAAATAAATTCGAATTTCTAATATCGAATATCTAAATAAAATCAAATGACAAAAATTTAAATTTCTAAAGTTTTTTGAAAATTTTATTACTTAGATTTTGGTATTGTTTCGAATTTAGTGCTTAGATATTTGGATTTTACAAAGTATGGGGAAGATAATTAAAGGTTTTAATATTTTTATCGCTATCGCATTAGTTACTTTAGCTTTAGTGGTCGCTTTCATCGCACTACCCGTCTTCGGTAACCAAGCACTCATCGTCAGATCCGGATCCATGACTCCTACCATAAATGTCGGATCCATCATAGTAGTCCGTCCGAAAACGAAAATCATCTCACCCATAAATACTACGCCCAGTTACCAGAAAGGCGATATCATCGCATTCCGGTCAGAGAAAAATAGTAATACGATTATCACCCACAGAATTACATCTTACGAAATGTTTAATGCCACTGTTTTTTATAAAACTAAAGGAGATGCGAATGAGGAAGAAGATAATTGGACTGTTGATGAGAAACAAATACTCGGTAAAAGTTTCGTGACTATTCCGCAAGCCGGAAAAGTATTGGCA
Organism: uncultured Gammaproteobacteria bacterium; assembly: GCA_964576705.1. Classification (GTDB taxonomy): domain Bacteria; phylum Patescibacteriota; class Microgenomatia; order Levybacterales; family UBA12049; genus CAYMDS01. The sequence continues at coordinate 11,153 of CAZNVI010000034.1, forward strand.
TTCGCGAAATCGAAATACGGCTTTCCTGCGCTTATAATCCTCCCATCTTTAATAGTGATAATTCTCGAAGCGATAAATATCATTAAAGAATTAAAGAAACATAAAAGAACTACTATTGAAGAAAGTATAGAACCTAAATCATCACCTACTTTTTTTATTAATTTCAAACCCTTAAAAGTAATAATCCCCATCTTAGCAGCAGGACTCCTTATACCATTTGCGCTCGCTTTTTATGGCGACACAGAAACCTTTTCAGGAAATGTTCTCCAAGCAGCTGCCGTCTTCCCGACGATTTCTATAGCAACAGACGCTACTCCTACAGGAACTCAACCAACACCCACCGGTCAAACCTTACCCACAGGCTCCGGATTGGTCATAAACGAAGTATCGCCAGTCGGAACTGCAGCAGCGGAATGGATAGAACTTTTTAATCCTACTGGATCATCGATAGATGTAAGTGGATGGACAATTGCTGACGGAAACAATTCAGATATTATCCCATCAACTCCAGTTATCCCAAGCGGTGGTTACGCGGTCATTATTACAAGCACTAGTATAGTAAATGGTATTCCCGGTTCCGCAGTAATTATACAACTCGATAATTCCCAAATCGGGAGCGGTCTTAATGATACTGGAGATTTTGTAGAAATTAGAAACTTATCGAATGCTTCTATCGACAATATTAGCTATGGAAATAATACAACAGCATTTTCATCTCCTCCATCAATACCTGGTGGAGGAAACACACTTTCGCGATCTCCAAATGGAATAGACACAAATTTATCGGCTGATTGGATTAATACTTCAGCATCAACCTTAGGCATTAGCAATTAACATGAAAAAAAGAGTAATTAGAATTATTATTTCACTTTTAGTAATAACAGCAGCTT
>CAZNVI010000035.1:0-11715 GCA_964576705.1 uncultured Gammaproteobacteria bacterium
TTGATTTATTTTCCTGGCGCTACATTAGATGTTTCAGTTGGCGCCGTACCCCACCGGTCGCTATACAACCTGCATTCCGGACATAATCGCTTTGAATAGCGACCGGAATTCCAAATACTACCAATTTCAAATAAATACCAATATCAAATGAGTCGCATAACTGCAGCTACATTTGAAATTTGACATTTGAAATTGGAAATTTGACATTCCATCGCAATGTTTCCAAGCTAGAAACAAGCTTCAGGATTATGTACACAATGCAAGTTGTTTTTACGAACGGTTATCCCGATTAAATCGGGATGGATTTCTCCATTCGGAAACCGCCGGATCAAAGGTTGTTAGCACCTCCCCGACGAGTATCGCCGCTGTCTGCGTCCTTCCTCGGTCAAAATCTCCTAGGCATCCATTATCGGCATTATGAGTAGATAATTTATTATATTCATCCCGATTTCCGCCAACTGGCGGATCGGGATTGATATACTGGATACAAATTGTTATTTTCGGGCACAATACTGCGCCCGATTAATCAGGTACCGGCTGGTACCTGATGAGGATAACAAATTATTTCTCTTCACTTGTTAAAGAGCCAAACTAGTTGTATTTTTAGAACAACCCCCTCTTTCTAGGGGGTTAGTCTAAAAGCACAACCCCACTTCACTGAAGTTTCGTGAGGCAAGCCCTTATTTAGGTGCCTGCACTACGAAGCCTTGGCGAAGTAGTGGACCGGAGGAGATTCCCTTCGGCAGGCTCAGGACCTCGCTTCTCATCTCCTTTGATCACTTGTCAACCTCAGTGGCTTGCACTGAGCTTGTCGAAGTGTGGACCGGAGGAGATTCCCTGCCCGCCTAGGCTTTTGCCAAAGGCAAATGCCGGCGGGGAACTCCCGACCTGTCGCCTCAGGCGACCGCTCTGCTTTTTTATTGTGGACTCAAGGAGACTCGAACTCCCAACCTCCTCGATGCAAACGAGGCGCGCTACCATTGCGCCATGAGCCCTCTTCTCCTGAGATCCTACAATCTATGATTAAATTTGAAAAATTAAAGTTCGCGGCAAACCGAGGAATACGTTAGATAAGCATTATGACCCTGAGGCAGAAAAGAAAAAATTGGTCAGAAATTTACTCATAAATACGTACACGAACGGTTTACGTACAAAGATAATAACATAGCCTCTATAGCCTGTCAACCCCGAAGAATTCGACCTTACGGCAAGGGGCTCGGAGTGAAATAAAACGTCTCCATTTTCATAGGTTGATTCGTAGGAATATTCGTCGGATAATTTACAGGTGGCGGGGGGTGAACCTGGAGTATTGTTAAAAAAAGCAAATCCCATTAATCCTAATAAAATTAGGGCTACGAATATTCCCATGCCAATTGTTTTATTGGGTGGGAATGAATCCATGAATTATAAGTTCAGTTTAGCAATAAATTCTGATCGGAGTCAACATAATACACATGTTTACTTAGAGGATTATTTTTGTAAACGTAGCCATTTTTCAGCTTCTAAAGCAGCGGCTGCTCCGAAGCCTGCAGCGGTTACTACTTGCATATATTGCCTATCATGCACGTCGCCAGCTGTGAATACTCCTTCTTTATTAGTTCTATAGTGGTCAAGAACTTTCACATATCCTTGCTCATCAAGATCAATACCTTTAAAAAGCTTCGTGTTAGGTATATGACCGATGGCCACGAAGACGCCATCTATTCCCATTTCGTCTTCTTTTCCACTTACTACATCTTTATATTTCACTCTCTCGACCTTCAGCTCCCCTATAACTTCAGTTATCGCTGTATTAAACATGATAGTTATCTTGGGGTTATTTTTTACTCTTTCTTGCATGATTTGGCTGGCACGAAAAGCATCACGCCTATGCATAAGTGTCACATGTGTCGCTACGTTTGATAGAACCATGGCTTCTTCCATAGCTGAATCCCCGCCCCCTACGACTATGACGTTTTTATTACGGAAAAACCCGGCATCACATGTAGCGCAGGAAGAAACACCTCGCCCTATTTTCTCTTCTTCACCTTTTACGCCTAACCATCTTGCATCAGCACCAGAAGCAAGTATTACCGATCTTGCTTCATATAGCTTCCCGTCGCTAGCTTTTATCAAAAAGTGGCTATTTTTCTGATCTAATGACTCAAAGTCGGTTTCAAATATCTCTGCTCCATGGTGTTCTGCTTGTTGACGCATTCTTAGCATCAATTCGGGACCCTGAATTCCTTCAGGAAATCCTGGGTAGTTTTCAACAAGTGAAGTCAATTGCAGCTGGCCTCCCCACTTACCACCTGCGATAACTAGGGTCTTAAGATTCGCACGAGTAGTATATATTGCTGCAGTCAGCCCCGCAGGTCCCGCACCGATGATGATTGTGTCGTACATAGAAGAAAATGCAGAATTCAGAGTTTAGAGTTCAGAATTGAAGCTCAAACTTAAAACGAAAATTTTAAATTCTAACTTAAATTCTTAATTCTGAATTCTAGATTCTAAACTAAGAAGCAATTGCTTCATCAATCATTCTCTTATACGAATCTTTGCTTTGCGCGCCCACTGTCGCTTTTACAGGCTTACCACCTTTAAAAACCATAACCGTTGGAATACTCATAACTCCATAAGCACCTGCAGTTTGGATATTATCATCCACGTTCATCTTCCCGACCTTTACTTTCCCTTGATAGTCTACTGCTAATTGTTCTATGGCAGGGCTGACTATCTTACATGGACCGCACCACGGAGCCCAGAAGTCCACTACCACAGGAGTTTCGCTTTTTAAAACGTCTGTTTGGAAATTGGCATCTGTGAAGGTTAAATCAGCCATATGAAAATTTAAAAATTAGATCTAAAATCTCAAAGATAAAGACTAGAAATCTTTTATCTTTTATTTATATTTTTTAGATTTTCCCCCAGAGGCGGATCCGCCCTTGGTGGAGATTTTTTATCTTTAATATCTAAAGCTTCCCCATATTACCAACTGAGTTATGTTTAGTCAATCAGCCTATAGCACTTGACAAGTACCATAAGTGACACTAAAATACTTCTTTAGATCTCTATGAATAAGGAAGTAGTATTAATAGATATAAACGGATTAACTGGCCGGGATTTTGCTTGTAATGGATCGGATTCACCAAATCCTATGGGAGGGTCTGCTCCAGTTGTAGGCTTATTTATAGGCTACGAATTGCGCGATACTGAAAATGGAACAAGACTTGAAGACCGCACCTTAACTCCATTACGGGGTTGTATTCACTCCCGAGAAGGAGGCATATGCGCAATAGGTGAAAATCATTGTCCTGTCGCCGGTGTCGTAAGCGTACAGGAACTCCGCGCTAAACAGACCCAGCTTAAACAGCTACCACAAAAATTACAATAACGGTCAAGTAGCCATACCAATGACTAACGACCATTGACCAATGACTTTATTCAAACTCTTCCCTCTTCATATTAACAAACACAAACCAATTTCTCAGGCTGCTGACATTTTTTACTTCTAATATACCTGCGGATGAGAACCGATATTATAAAGAATTACCTTATCTTCTAACTTTCTATAAACAATTCTTACGTCGCCTGTGATTGAAAACGATCTGTAATGATTTTTACTGCCTTTCAGCTGATGATCCTTGAGGATCGGATTTTGAGGATTTTGTTGAAATAATTTAATTCGCTCATTAGTTTTTTTAATAAGCTTAGTATCGTTCGTAATCCGCTTCTTATATTTCTTCTTAAAGACCGGATGAAGCTCGATATTCATGAATTTAGGTAGGTCATCATTTCATCAACGGTTGTAAAGTTAATTGTTTCGATTCTGCCTGAGTCGATGTCCTCAGTCATTTTGTCATACTTTTTAATCGCCTTATCGGACAATTGTATGCCCTCTTCTACTCGAAAACCGATTGTCCTTTTTGCCAACTTCTTAAGAAATACCCTTACAGCTTCCTGCAAAGAAGAAAAACCTTGCTCCAACGCAGCCTGTTCGGCATCTTTCCGCAAGTTAGAATCAAGTGGAATCTGTAATGTAGTTCTACCCATAATAATACAATTATAATGTTTTGATATTAAATGTCAAAAATTAGTATGGCTGAATGACTCGTAAATTCTCAACTACTTTAAAATGCTTAAGATTATGAGTAACTAATGTCAAATTATGTTCCAACGCAGTCGCGGCAATCAAAGCATCAAACAATCCGATACCTTTGAAGTTATGCTCCAACAACAATAAAATAGCTTTTTTTTCGATACTGACCTTCCCCCAAAGCACTTTACATCTCCCTATAAGTTTTTCTACTTTTTGCAACTGCTCTCTCCCGTTTACCCCCTGAAGAAGTTCTCCATAGGTGATATATGAAAGCGAAATATCATCTTTGTTTTTTATAAAACATTCTACGGCTTTATTATTCCCTCTTAATAGATCCACGAAGAGAGTTGTATCGAATAGTAGTCTTTGCATAATTAATCCAGGCTAAATCGTGTTTTCCTGATATTTCTTACCCACTTTACCGGATCTTTCATGTCTTTTCTGTCTGCCCAGATTCCGGCTGCTTCTTTAATGATATTTTCAGAATCATCTGTTTTACTTAATACGGTATCATCAACTGCCACAATTTTCACCTGCGGCCTTCCGAATCTGGTAACGATAATCTCCTCCCCGCCATACGCCACCCGCTCGATTATCTCCGCGAGCTTCTCTCTGGTCTGCTTCACCGATAAAGTAGTTAACATGAATTTATTCTATATTGCTATGTACAAAAAGTCAATAGGTACAAATTGTACCGAAGTTGACAAAGAAGAAGAAGAAGAAGAAGTAAAATAGTTGCAGGATGAACGAAGCTGATTCTCCTGGCGAAATACAAATTACTGATAATCCAAAAAATCAATCCGGGTTTGGTGAAGATCTAAGCGAAGTTACGCCTAAAATAAACTATGATATTTTACCTGGGAATACTCCGAAACACCTAAATACAAGCAGAGAGACATGGGTAACAATAACATATTCTTCTCCACTTGAAGACAAACTCGCCGCCATTAAGCAGTGGGAAGGTATAATATCAGGACAAGGTTTAACTGATGAAGGAAGACAGGATATGGTTAGTCGGTTGAATATCATCAAAAACACCTTGCCTCCCGAGTTCAGATAACAAAATTAACATACTTCTATCTTCAGGTGTTTTGTAATTTCTCCAAAAGCCACATGCGGGCCAGAGTCGTCGGTCCAATTCCGCGGCGAAAAGCCTCCCTCCTTAGGGTTTGTATATCTTTTTCAGCAAAGCGGACAGATAGCGTTCTGTCTTTATTTGCCCGATGGAACCCGACAATCGTTCCCTCATCAATATCATCAACTACTGAATGGCTATCCCAGAAATTTGCTTCTTCCTCCAAATTTTTAAATGGAGGAATTGGCTTAACCCCGGCATCTTTAACAAAAGTAGATTGTATTTTATTTTTAACAGTATCAGTATTTTTCTTTTTAGCCATAACTACTCCTCTCTAACTTCTATAATTTCTCTATAAAAATTTCTTTCTTTCCTGTTTGCCGGTCTGGCAGTTACTAAGCCAAATGTATTCTTTTCAGATCGTTCTCCGATGAAAATTGATAAATACCGCCTTCTTTTCGTTTTTCCTATCAACTGCCAGCGCCCAAGCTTTGCTTGAATAAAAACATAATTCCCCCTGACTACCTCCAGCACCTCCTCAATCTTTACGCTATGTTTTGCGATGTGCGCTGGTCTATCTTTCTCTATAATAAGTTCGTCTATTTGTAGATCTTTCTTATTTATATCCCAGCGTGATCTTATTGTATTACATTGTCATGCATTCTGTCAATTTCAACAATTGAACTATTTAGCCATGTAACCATTTACTCCAGTTCTTCTCTTTTCGCATGGAGAAATACGAACCACTGCTCGAAAAACGCAAAGAGAAGCTTAAAGGGAGCTTCAATTACGAAGTCCATAATAAAAAGAAGGATATTTATCTTTGAGATATTTGCTGTTAATTCCCTCCCTACCCTGACCACCGGCATGAAGAAGAAATCGACGAAAGGCGTAAATATACTTTGGCGTTCTCCCATTCTGTATAGATTAGCGGTAAGAGAGATTCTATATGACAGAAACGAAACAATGGCAAGAAAGAAAAGGAATATACCGATACTGACCAGATTAAATGACAGTAACTTAAGCAATGAGATTATCAATCCGAAAGAGACTAAGAAAGCGAATAGCCATAGTATAGTGAATATCGCACGCGGCCTTGCAGTCTGTTTTTTTATAGAAAGTACTTCGCCGAGACGCGGTTTATCGGCAAAAAGTAATATCTTTATGGCATTGTAAATCTTTACAGTATTATCAGGTCCGGGACTTCGGAAGAAAAAGCTGACCACAAGCATAAGAAGAGGTGGAACAATTATATTAATAAGAAGCGTTTCCCATTGGTAATGTCCATAAACATACAACTCATATGTGCCTTCTACTAAAATAGCGAAGATGACTTTCGTAAGTAAAATAAAAAACACGCTTCTCACTATGGCGCGTCTGACTTTAGCACCTACCGAATGGTACTTCTCTTCACATGTATTAAATACTGCACGCTCTAAAGCTGTTTGATTCTTCAATAATTCCATAATATTAGCTCTGTTTGAATACAGGACGTCTTCAAGTATGAGAAATACTGCTGTTCGCTTTTTTATGAATGAGTAGATCCGCTCTTTCTTAGGATACTTCATCTCTCGAACCAACTCTTGATAGCCTTGCATAAAACTTTCGGCTATAGCTGAAACGTTTTCTGAAGATAACTTACCGAAATATAGTTTTAATATATGATAACGGAGATAAGCCAAATCGTCTTTTGCGAATGCTTTTCTTATAGACATATACACCTGGGCATCGCGGGTTTGTTCGTTATCATCAAGTATCACCACATCGTCTCTTAGTACCTGAAACATGAAATTACTCATGATCTGCTTTATATGATGCGGTTCCAGAATCTGTGATATATCCGCTGACATAAGCTGATATATCAAATCGTTAAGCTCTGATTCAGGTAGCTTATGTCTTTGAATTACTAAAAGCCGTAAGCGCAGATGCAGTTCAATCGATTCTTCGACTAAAGAAACTATGGATTCTGATACCTCACTCTCTGTTAGATACCGTGCCCACATCAACTCACGAACTAACGGAGCTGCCGTAGTCTTCGCATTTCCACCGAGAAGCAGCATCCTTCTGAGCATACGCTCTATAGCAGCTCTAAGCATGACTTCTTCGTCTCTATACTCCATCACGTTTCGTAATTTTTCAAACCAGGTGGCAAATTTTGAGACGACCGGATTGACCGTAATTATTCTGCCGTGTGACGGTGGGTCTTTTTTTTCAAGGGAAGCGATTAAGGCAGTTGCAAGGTTCGATAATTTAGGTGCTGCTATAAAACTAGGCACTTGTTGCTCTTGAGAATCCAGATTGTTTTTAAGTACTACACCGTTAAGTACTTGCTCATTTTCTTTATTTGTGGAAGAGTTTTCCATTCCATCATTATACTATAGAAAGTTGCAAAGAACTCTGAGAAAAGTTTAAGAGTTGTTCATTATTTGTCAATTGACAAAGTAATCCTTTTAGTTTTAGAATAAATGTCATGGCAACTAAAGAAAAAAAGGAATATGTAGAGCTCCGTATTCCTCGTTTACGTAAAAACAATTTAGTTACAATACTTCTAGTCGTTGTACTTATTGTGATGGCTTTTGCTATCGGAATGATGTACACAAGACTTCAATATCTTGAACAGGGTGGGGCTACAAACGGAAATAATGCCAATACAGGCAACACCACGAACGCGAAAAGTGCGAGTGAGGCATTCGTGGGCTATGCAAAAGGCCTGAAATTGGATACGAAAAAGTTTGAAGCATGTCTTGCTGACGGTAAATACGCAACTTTGGTAAATGATGACATGAATGCAGCATCCGCTTTAGGAGTAAATGCAACGCCCGGATTTTTCGTAAACGGAAAATTTGTCGGCGGTGCATATCCATATGAATCATTTAAGGAAATTATCGACAAGGAACTTGATGGCACCGGATCAGAAGATCCGCTTAATTATTCAGAAACACTTCAGCAAGCATATAATGACCCGAACCAACGCTCATTTGACCCGGTTCCTAAATCCATAGAAATCGGTAAATCGCAAGTAAAAGGTAGCGACAATGCAAAAGTAACTATCATAGAATACTCAGACTTCCAATGCCCCTTCTGCCAGAGAAGCTTTACTACTATGAATCAAATACTTACTGATTATGAAGGAAAGGTCCGCTTAGTCTATAAACATCTTCCGATCGCAAGTATTCACCCGAATGCTCAAAAAGCCGCTGAGTCGGCAGAATGCGCCGGAGAACAAAAAAAGTTCTGGGAATATCATGACGAGCTATTTAATAAACAACAAGAGTGGTCCTCTCTCCCCCAAACAGCAAGTTAGTAGATCGATAATTAAACTACAGTTTGAGATTAATCGAAACTTATAGAGACTAAGTGAGATTTGTTGTGATAACAATTAATTTCCATCAATTTCTTGATCTCTATTATTCCCTGGTTCTTAGTGGTGTAAATACGATACCGATAAATAAACAACGACTACCCCTAAAAGCAATAGCAATGTTTCTATTTGCGCAAATCCCTTTCTTTTTTCATAATGAATTTCCGGTATAAGATCACTTGATGCTATATATATAAAAAACCCTGCTGTAAGAGATAACAATTGTGGTAAATAATTTTTAACCACATCGCCTAATAAATAAGTAATTAATGCTCCCAGCATAGCTACAGTTGCGCTTAAAATATTTACTAATATAATTTTTTTTCTCGATAATCCCTTATGCAGGAGTAAGCCGAAGTCCCCTATTTCTTGAGGCACTTCGTGAGTTGCTACTGCTAGTGCTGTGACAATCCCTAACGGAATATTCACCATGAATGTGGCAGCTATAACTACTCCGTCTATAAAATTATGTGCGGTATCACTTATCACTATTAAGGGTATGATATTTTTGTTTTCCGCATGCTCCTGGTGATGATCTTCATGATGGTGGAACCAGTGTATAAACCGTTCGAGTATAAAGAACACAATCATGCCCAAAAGTGCCCAGATAAATATTTGATCATGTGGCAAACCGGTCTCTTCTGCTATATGAGAAGATTCAGGTAGAAGATCAAAAAATGCAGTTCCCAGAAGTGTGCCTGCTGCAAATGAAGCTAATAAATGGCTTATTTTCAAAACAAGCTTTTCTCTGGAGAGTAAAATTATCCCGCCCATAAGAGCTCCGATACTTCCCAGAAACGTAAAAAACAGTATATATGCTAGTGTATTCATATCTATAATTATTATACTCCCACTAATTAAACTGCGAAAGAGCTATAGCTTATCCGTATTTAACCACCTTAAACTAACGAATCCTGCAGCTATTGCCCCTAAAGAGTCTATTACTAAATCAGTCGCTGTATCAAAGGCAGTAAAATCGAAACTTGGCGGAATAAATAAGGTTATGATCCACTCTATTATCTCCCACACAGCACCTAGCGTCACGCCTATACACACTACAATTATGAAAAATATTACTATATTTTTAAATTCAATTAAATTTGTTTTAATTAACAGATATCCTGCTAAGAGAGTCAAAACGAATTCAGCTGCGAAATGGACGACCTTATCATACCAAATAAAATACCTATATAGACTAAATACTTCTTCAGTACCCAAGACCATAAGTACTACAACTGTTAAAAAAAGTATTGAAAAAAATCCAGGAATTATTTTTTTAATAAAAAGAGCGCTGTAGATTATAAACAATCCCAGGATAATTACAGAATGACCAGGATCGCCTACAAACACGGAAAAAACAAGACCAGCTATGATTATCCCGACTGTTATCAAATGAATTAGGCTTTTATTATTGTTTAAAATGTTCATATATATAACCAGAAATAAATAGATAGAATTGGCGCATAAAAGAGTCAGGGACTTAAAGAGTCAGGGCTGCAAAGTTCAAAATTCTGACTCTGTGTCGCTCTGACTCTATGACTCTTTTTATATTCCGTACTTCTCCGTCACTTTCTCCCGATACTCCTTGGGCAACGACCACTTCTCTAACAGTTCGTTGTCCGCGATAAACCTGTACTTTTCAATATCAAATGTGTAATCATCTGCTACTTCAACTCCTTCATTTTGTAAAAGTTTTCTCTGCATGATCTTGTCGTTATGCAGATTGCCCTCAATTGAAATCCTGCCTTTATTATTTACGACCCGCCACCATGGAATATTAATCGTATCATCAAGGCTGCGCAGGATCCATCCCACTTGACGCGCAGCACGTGGTACGCCGATGTACACCGCGACCTGACCATAGCTGACCACTTTTCCATAAGGAATCGACTGAATAACAGCTATAACCTTTCTGGTGAATTCTGAGTGAGGAGACTTCATTAAGTTAAAAGTCAAAAGAGAAAATTCAAAAACACAAATAAAAATGCAAAGGTAGAGACAGCTTTTACCTTTGAGCTGTGCTTTTGACTTTTGAATTTTGAGTTTTGAGTTCTTTTAGCTTCCACATAAATAAAGCTCCTTTATTGCGGGCATTACTGTCTACTGCGAAGCTTAAAGCTTTTTCCAAAAGTGCTCTATGTTCAGTCTTCGAAAGCTTAATATAAAGGCTTTTATGCTTATAGTCATTTAGTTCTTCAGCGAGATGAATGCCGAATGTTTGGAATTCACGAGAAACGTACTTATCGGTAGTCGGGTTAAAGTTTGCGAGAACTGATTTTATCGACTGCATATCTATAAAGTATCACAGGTAAAATAAATTGGGCTAAGCTCGTGGTACGCGTGGTATTTGTGCTACGCTTGGTACTCTCACTTAGTGTTAAATCTATTCATAGCAGACTCAAGTCCGTTTTCTAAAGCTATTTCAATTGATTGAACAGTAAATTTCACAAGCTTCTTTACTTCAGAGCGCTCTTTACCCACGAACACCCCTAAAACGAAATCACTCGTATCGCCAAGATGACGCTTTAATATCTTTTTATCTCCACTTTCACCATCCGGCATATTAGTTGAATGCCTAGGGTTACCGATGCCCATGCGGAAACGCCAAAACTTGTCTGATTTTAATGCTTCGATTATATTTTCAACACCATGATGTCCTGCCGCAGCACCACCGAAACGGATTTTTAACTTTCCCAAGGGTAAATCCAAATCGTCATGAATTATCCACAGATCCTCCGTATCTATCTTATAAAAATCCAAAAGTAGTTTTACAGCCATGCCTGAATTATTCATGAAAGTGTCTGGCTTGGCGAGTAGGATCTTCTGCGCAACCCCTTTTTTCGGTTGCCACTCATAATTAAATATTTGGCTTTTAAGCTTACTGTTAGAACTCCACTTCGAATCTCTAAGAGGCGTATTGTCTTTTAAAAAATGCTCAAGAACTATAAAACCGAGATTATGCCTGGTAGACTCATACTGTTCCCCAGGATTACCGAGCCCTACTATAAGTTTCATAAATTATCCATCTAATTGTACTCATAAAAGCAAGGCAATTCAATAAGAAGATTGCAAGAAAAACGGGAACTGAACGTTCCCGTTTTTCAAATAAGTTCGTAAAAACGATACTATTTATAATACCGTTTTATTTCAAATAACAAATATAAACCCAAAAGCACTCCCAACACTGAACCTACTGAGACC
>CAZNVI010000036.1:0-11316 GCA_964576705.1 uncultured Gammaproteobacteria bacterium
TTTTTTTCTAGCTAACTACGCTAACCCGATGGCTCCATTAGACAGCTAGATAACCAGAGAAACAATTAACTAGACTGCTTCTTGACAAGCAGTTATCCACATTAGTACACTGCTACTTATCATCGATTTATATAAGCCCAACAACGTTTTCTATGACCGATAATCCACAACAAATATGGAACAATGTACTCAAGGAAATTAAAAATGAAATTTCTACCGGAAGCTTCGCATCATGGTTTAAGCAGACTTCGTTAATTTCGATAGACACTACGCTGGCAACAATCGGCGCTCCGTCTGTAATGATAATAAGCATCTTACAAAAGCGCTATGAGGAGATAATAAAAACCCATCTCAAAAACATAACCGGCATGAATCCAGAGCTTCTTTTCGTAGTTAAAACAGCTACTGTCGCAAGTTCGGAAGAAAGTGAAAATAAAAGCGGGCCTCTTTTCGTCGAAACGCCGGTAAATAGGCCTTTTACAATAGGCCATTTACCTCGCGTTAGACCGGAATTCACGTTTCAAAATTTTGCCGTATCGTCAAGTAATCAGCTAGCTTTCGTTTCTTCGCAAACAGTTGCATCGCATCCGGGCATGTCATATAACCCTTATTTCATTTATGGACCGGTGGGCGTGGGCAAAACTCACCTTATGCATGCTATTGCTAACTTCGTCTACCAAAAAGAGCCTGATAAAAAAATCATCTATATCACCAGCGAAGAATTCACAAATGAGGTAGTTGAAGCTATAAAAACTAACGAGACAGGTAAAATGAAAAGAAAATTCCGCCAGGCATTTCTTCTTCTAATAGACGATATACAATTCATAGCCGGTAAAGAACGCGTGCAAGAGGAGTTGTTTCATACTTTCAATATTCTAATTGACCAAGGATCCCAGATAGTGCTTTCATCAGACAGACCTCCCCATGAAATCAAGAAGCTTGAAAAAAGGCTTTCGTCAAGATTCTCTGGCGGCTTGACAGTAGACATTGAATCGCCTGATTTTGAACTTAAAACCGCAATTCTTCTTATAAAAGCGCAGAAGTTCGGCGTTGATTTACCTATGGACGTAGCTAAATTATTAGCGGAAAACGTTATGGACACAAGAACGCTTGAAGGCCTCTTGCTTCAGGTAATTACAAAAAGCAAAACCCAAAACATACCTATCTCTATAGACCTTGCTGAGAAAGTGCTTGGAAAATCTCAAGAAGAATCAAGGGGACACATGCACGCAGAAGACGTTCTTAGGGTAGTTTGTGATTTTTACAGGATTAAACCGACTCTCTTGAGAGGTCCGAAAAGAGACGCTAGCTTAGTAAAAGCCAGACAGGTTACGATGTATCTGCTTTATGAAAAACTAAAACTCACTTATGTTGAGGTGGGTAATTTCCTAGGCGGACGTGATCATACGACCATCATGCATGGTGTGGATAAAGTTAAAAAAATGGTGGATAACAAGAGTATGATAACGGAAGAAATACTGGGGATATCGCGGGTATTAAATGGGTAAAACTCAGGTATATACAAACGAATGGGTTTTCCCCAAAGTATCCACAAAGAAATCCCCTTGTTTTCCCCTAACTCTCAAGCGTGTTTAAAATAATAGTTATAATCATAAAAACGTTAACATTCCAGCTCTTGTTTGCGAATTACAGGTCATTCTTTCTTGATTTTTTCCACTTTTCCATATACACTACTACAACTACAAATATACTAATTGATAGAAACAAAACTCGACTAAAAATTGATGAAAGTACATATAACTACAGAAAACCTCCAGCAGAAACTTAGTTTCGTAAGCCATGCAGTATCAAATAAAAGTCAGCTGCCTGTATTGTCAAATATACTCATAGAAACAACGGATGGGAAAATAATCTTAAAAGGAACAGATCTTGAAATCGGAATAGAGGCATCCTGCCAAGCTCAAATAGTCGATCCCGGAGGGGTTACGATACCTGTTAGGCAATTTACAGAATTAATTAATTCATTACCCGCTGAAACAATCACACTCGAAACCGATGAAAACAGCCTCGTAGTTACTAGTAAAAAAACGAGATCCACATTTCAGACTATCGGTAAAGATGAATTTCCAAAGTTATATGACGATAAAGGAGCTTTGGTCGCGAAGTTACAAGCAGAGCATCTGAAGGGCGATATTACTTCATTAACTTTTGCAGCAAGTTTAGATAATACAAAACCAGCTTTATCCGGAATTCTTTTAAAGCAAGAAAAAGAAGGATTTTTACTCGTGGCAACAGACGGATACAGGCTTTCTTTAAAGAGACATCAAGCAGCAACGATCACAAGCGGTGAGTACTTAAATAATGATATAGCGATGATTATACCTTCCCGTATCTTTAGAGAGTTGAATTCAATAAAAGAAGGTTCCGCTGAAATACTCATGTATATAGCCAAGTCTAATAATCAGATAATATTTGAGGTCGGAGAAACTTTAATCATCGGGCGCTTAATTGAAGCGACATATCCGAATTACGAAAAGATAATACCATTAGATTTTTCAGCATCAGTTGAGTTTGATCGAGATGAAATGTTAAAGGCAGTTAAAATTTGCTCTATATTCGCCAGGGATAGTGCTAATATCATTAAATTTTCCATCGAGAAAGAAAAAATAGTAGTCTCATCTCAAACCGCTTCAGTTGGCGAAAACACTGTGTCAATAGAGGCTAGGTTAACAGGTGAGGCGAATGAAATAGCTTTTAATGCCAAGTATCTTTTGGATGCGCTATCTAACATAAGCGCAGAGAGGATGAATTTCTCGATGACCGGACCTTTAAACCCCGGGGTTTTTAAAATAGCAAATAATGAGTCATATCTACATTTGATAATGCCTATTAGAGTTCAGGCGTAATCTTCCAACTTATTCCATAATCTAAAAGATCAATATTATAACTTTTAATAGTTGCCTCTATTTCGCTTTTCATTAATCTTACCTCTTGGTCGACAGCTAATTGTGTGCCTTTGTTTGGATAAAG
Organism: uncultured Gammaproteobacteria bacterium; assembly: GCA_964576705.1. Taxonomy (GTDB): domain Bacteria; phylum Patescibacteriota; class Microgenomatia; order Levybacterales; family UBA12049; genus CAYMDS01. The sequence continues at coordinate 2,992 of CAZNVI010000036.1, forward strand.
TAGGCCGATGAAGGATTTCTTTTCTGGGTGGAAATAAACAAAATAATTTTCTTTTTTTAAAGGAAATCTATCCCACCAGGGGTATCGATCATAAAAGCTTTTTAGAGCTTCTGCTGTCTCAATATCCGATTCCACTTGATTTCTGAGAGCATCTTGGTTATTTACCTTATCTGAAGAGATTATTTTAAATTGCCAAACCTGTTTACCGTTAGGAAATATTAACGTTGCTTCATATGTATTACCAGGAATAAAAGATTCTTTTGGCGAAAACACGATAGTGGTGTCATCTGAAGACCAGTTAATATCTCCTGAAACTTTAGGTTTAAGCGATAGCGAAGTTCCACCTTGTTCAAATACTGGATTAGTGAATCTTGCACTTATTGATGCATAAAGACCGACATTAGTTGATTGGTGGGCTGGGGAGACTGATTGAATGGAATTGTGAAGAAGGAATTTAGTTGGAACTATTATGGTTTGTCTTGGCTTTTCGATGTTATTAGGCATAAAAATAAAAAAAATAGAGACAGTAAATGAAACAATAAGAACAAAAAGGACAAATCCGAGCAATATTCTTTGGTCAATCTCTTTAGTAATTTTTTTAGTATCAAAAATAGAGCGCATATAGTTATTATATAGGGCCGCCAAATCCGACAAGCGGTCTGTTGCCATAATCAGGGTTCAAGACTTCCCATTCTGCAACATTCCAGGTATTTGATTTATTATAATTATTTGACTCAAGTGTGGTAATCGTTCCATTTCCATGAGAGTCAATGTTAATTGTATGGATGAGGCCTGTGTGATTGCCTTGGTGTTGTAAGAAAACTTTTTCTACAAAAAAAGCATAACCCGGTCTTATTTTAGACAAAGCTCCTTTTTTATCGGTGCGATAGTCTACGAAATGATAGCCTGGGGTATTTGCCATGAATATATGCATATCGCGAACATCAGCCTGTGTGAGATCCATGCCTGTAAGCCCTGCTAGGTTATAAGAATCCAACACAATAAACGTACACCAGTACCAATATAAAGCAAATGGGTCAGATAGTCCCTGACCTGTCCGCTTGTATGCTGTATAAGAAGGACAATCAGCCGGAGTGCCATTTGATATAGATGTCATCATTCTGTTATACCAAGTGGCCTGACCCCTCTCAAGGCTATTGCTAATTGTTTGTGCCCATGTCAGAACGGGTCCACAAGGTCCTTCGACTGGTTGACTTTCTGAGTCACCATCAGGACATAAAGGTGCTACCCCGATAGGATTACCGACTTTAGTGATAACACAATTGCTTTTGCCTGGATTTGGTGAATCAGTGGGATTAGGGCCTGAGCCAGAACTGTTAATTGCTTCCTGAATAATTCTTGCCAATTCGTTATAGCCTGTGGGGCTGGGGTGTGTACCGTCTGACCCGAACCATTCGGGGTGCTGGGATGCTAAAGTGCTCCAGTCAGCGATTTTTATGTCGGGATTAGATGAGGCAGCGCTTCTGATTAAATTATTTGCTTGATCATCCCAGCTTACATCTCCTCTGTAAATTGTCATAAGCACAATTTTTTTATCAGGCACTGCCGCTAAGAGGCTATCGATATTTGCTTGCGATACGCCATTTACTTGTGAGTCTCCTTGATTAGTTCCCAAAGCAAACACAACAATGTTTTTAATCAGACCTGTGTTTTTGAGGTTGTTTAGAATTGTCAGTCCCGTTGACCATGGCCGTCCAATCTCAGAGTCAATTTGGATATCGGTAAAAGCCTGTTTTAGTTTAGTACCCGCACCTGCGTCTGTAGTTAGCGAGTCTCCTATAATGGTAACAGAAGTGGCAGCGCTTGGCGGTGTTAACGTTGCGGTTTGGCCAAGTAACTTGGGCGGGAAAAAACATATAGTTAAAAAAGCAATAATAAATGCAATTTTTTTCATATTAACAGCCTGACGCTAAAGGACTAAAGATGATGTCAAGATTGCGAAGTTGAGATGCCACATCACTATTTAAATAATAAACCACCGGCAATTCACAAGCTCCTTGTTCTGTAAATCCTTGTGACAGTAACCAGCTTTTCGCATCCAACTTCCCTTTTCCGATGTCAATTGTTCTAATTTCAACCATGAAAATATCAGGGCTACTAATATATTCTACCCGAAAAGTTGGAGCAGTTCTTAATACAGAAGGCTTGTTATTAATATTTCTAATTATGCGTTGCTTTGTGGTCTCGTCCTGTGTACTTAAAGGGGTTCTGTTTTTTAATCTATCCAGCATTTTTTTAGACGATTGGCTGTGGTAGAGTATGGGCGGGTTTGTTTGAGGCTTTTTAGTTATTGGAGTTATGTGAATTGCTGTCGGGCCAGGAGTAGTTATAGGAGCGGATGGATCCTTTGGGGTTCTTGGGTTTATGACAGCTGCTAGAAAATAATTAGTTGCCAACAAAACAAGCGGTATTATAACTATCAACAATGCCTTTCTTTTTTTAACAGTATTTATTAAGTTAATCATGGATGTGTATCATTTGCGCATTGCCAATATGCCCACTGACCCCCTCCTTGGGTTTGAATCCAACGGCTATATTCCACGCCGTTTGCTATTTGCTTGCCCCAGTCCACGTCTCCCCTGTCCAAAGGCCCGTTTTTACCGCTCCCATCACCGTCTAAATCAGAACCCATCTGAAGTAATCCCCATACTCCATCAGGGTCTAGGTTCGGGTATTGATCGTGTAGTTCGGGGTAATAATTCGCGTAGCTATTAGGATTGTAACTGCTTTCGCATGGAATAATAACTGTAAACCAGTAATCAGAATATTGTGGGTCAAGTAATGTAAGTAAATAGTGAAGCCTTTCCTTGTCCTCGGGCTTACTATTTGCAAGCATCGTGCAGCTAGGATCTCCGAAATTTTTCTTCAAAGGATTTTTATTAATAGAGCTGGTGTAATAACCCCCGCAGTTATCATCGTTAGGAGGGATTATTCCAGAGGGGCCGGGGGTGATATTTGGGTTCCCGATGCCTCCTAATACTTCAGTTGATGCTTGATTCACAACGTAAATATCAGGACTTAAAGGACGTACTGTAAGACTTAAGTTTTGTGGAGAAAAAGCAGATTGACTTGTTGTATTCTGAATCTCTTTAAGAGACCAAGTGACAGTTTTAACTAGCGTCGGGTCAGTGGTTTCTGTGCCTGAAGAGTCAAGAGTTTTAGGATACGGAAAAGCGTTGACAAATTCTGTGTTTTCGGGAATAGAGTCATTAACTATGACATCATCAGCGATTCCAGAGTAATACACAGCGATAGAATAAGAGATATTTGTGCCGTTAGTAACGCTTTCTGGCCCTGATTTTTCAATCGCAACATTTGAATCTGAAAGCTGATTTTCTTCATCTTCTGATCCGCCTATCATCACCGCGATTACAATAAACAAAATCAATAAAACAAGCCCAACGATAAGCGCAATACCCCAAACCGGAAACGTGCCAGCAGCAGCACCTCCAGCAGCTGCAGTTGTAGTCGCAGCGCCCCCAGCGACAGCGCCCCCAGCCGCTGTAGTAGCCGCTGCTCCCCCTCCAGCCCCAGCAACAGCAGTGCCTGCTTCTGCCGCGGCAGCCCCACCTGTAGTTCCGGCGCCTACCCCCGCTCCGCCTATAGGTGGCTTTGGGCCGCCCTTAAGTTTTCCGAGAGTATCTTTGACATCTCGTATTTGTCCTAAATCAGGACCTTGGGAGCCATTGCCTTCTTGCTCCTCGCTCTGCTCGTCTTCATATGGGGGTATTTGATCTTCGTCTTCCATAGCTTAATTTTATAGTACTAAATTAACATGCCTTTAGAAAAGCTACCATTAAGGTATTTGAGAGGCAAAAGGATTTGGTGGTCTAGTAGCTTGCGGTGCCTGAGTCGAGCCGGAAATTGGCGCTTGTGTATTAGTGGTCTGACTTGTAGCGTCTTGCGTCGGTGGCGCAATGGGAGAGGCAGGCTTTGCGGCGGCTTGTGGTACGGGTTGAGTTTGCGGGTGTGTATCTTGTGGAATATGCGCTTGAACATCGGCATCTGTAGGGCTTTGGGCAGCTTGCATCTTTGCTTGTTGCTGTCTCTTCAGCAGCTCTTCAGGGTTAGATGTAATCAGCTGATGTTCAAAAGGCGCTGCGATCACTTTCACAGCGACGTGATTTCTACCGGCGAAAAAAAGCCCTTCTCCGACATCAGCTGCAAGAAGTAATTCGCGTTCGCCCTCTGAAAGATAAAAGGTTTCACCGACCAGGTCAACTTCAGCCGTGCCTTGTTTTAAAAGAATCTGTAAAGAAGAGTTGGTAAGCACAGCCTTACCATACTCGGTTTTTAAGAAATCTTCTACATCCTGCGTCGCCGTAGTTAGCCCTAAGTAATATTTCCTGGCTCTTTTAGCAATGGAATAAACAAAACTGGCTGAGTCTTCAAATTTCATCATGTACCACGCTTCATCCAGAATTAGAAGTCTTCGTTTTAAAGAGCGCTTCACTTTCGTCCAGACATAGTCAAGAATTATATGCATTGCTACGGGACGAAGCTCTTCCTCAAGGTTTTTGATATTGAAAACAGTTAGCGGATTATTTAAATCAAAGTTAGTGTGTTGATTGAATATTCCTGATGCTGAGCCTTTGATAAACTTTTCAAGCCTGAAGGCCATTTCTTTAGCTACTGAGTTTTCCATGCCCATAAGTGTTTTGTAAAGGTCTTCCATAAGCGGAGGTTTGTTTTTTTGGGTCGCAGGATCCGGCGTTATGCCTTTTTGTCTGTATGTTTCAATTAGTGCTGAATCAAGCGCTGCATCGTGTGCCGGATCAAGCTGTCCCATTATAAGCCTGAGTAGGGCATGAAGGGAAAGGATTTTAAGCCCCAACTCGTTTTCTCCTTCCTCATAAATCTGTGAAAGGTCAAAGGGATTTATTTTAACAGGGGAGTTCGAGCTGAATTCCACGAGCTCTCCGCCAAGTGTCTTAGTGAGTGTGCCGTATTCTCCTTCGGGGTCGACTACGATCACCTCAGTGCCCATCATAAACTGACGCATGATCTCAAGTTTTATAAGGAATGATTTTCCGGCACCTGATTTTCCGAAAACTATTTCATTAGCGTTTTCTAAAGAAAACCTATCAAAAATTATTAAAGAGCCGTTTTGTTGATTCATTCCGTATAAAACGCCTTTGTTTTGGGTCATTACGGCTGAAGTGAAGGGAAATGTGGATGCGAGAGAGGTCGTATCCATATTTCTAGTCAAAAACAGCTTGTCTTGTCCTATGGGCATTGTTGTTTTAAATCCTTCTTCCATTTGTAATGTTGCCGGTTTTCCGATCAACAATAATGAAGCAAGCTCTGTTTGGAGCTGTTTATTTGCTTCAATAAGCTCTGCAACACTTTCTGAAGAAAGTGTGACATAGAAACTGAACTGAAAGAAGCGTTCAATTCCCTTTGCCAGTTCCTCTTGAAGCCCAAGTGCGTCTTGCAATGACGCTTCAATTTTAGGATCGACAGGATGACCTGATTTAGTATCTGATGAGATAGTGGCTTCCATTTCAGCAATCTTGCGGCGTAAGTCTGCTAAGACATCAGATGAAGATGTGGGATAGCAAAACATGGAGATATCCATGGTGTGATCATAGTCAACAATCGGCTCAAGCCAGTTGGCTGAAACATATCGCGGATAACCTGCTATAAATAGAGTAGAGTAGAAGCGGTCGCCGATTCTGATATATTTATAATCGACCTCAACTGAAGTAGGCGCTATAAGATCTACAACAGAGGTCATGCCCTTTTGCAGCTTTTCGAGTCCCTGTGTTTTCGGCGTTAACTTTTGCGGAGCTTGATTTTGTGTTTTTTGTTGGATTTTAGAAATGGGAGTATTTGGTTGCGCCTGCGTTCTTCCCATGGGTATTGCGCTTTGCGGGATAGCTATGTTCGGGCTTGAATTGTTTTGTTGGGTTTGTGGCATGGCGGGCACTGGAGGTGCGGGGATTGGTTGTTGTGCGATAGGGTTATCCTGTGTAGGTTTTTGGTTTGGTGTTAGGTTAAACGGTAATTTCATAGTAGTTTTTGATATACTAATTTATTGCCTTGCTCCTGCTGTATTTGATTTTACAAATACGGATTTCAAATTTTCCTCAACGTGGGAAGTGTCAAACTCTCCCTCAGCGCTTTCGTTAAAAATCTCAAAGAATAATTTAACCAGATCTTTTTTTTCGAGTGTCCTTGTAGACATCGCAAACCTTCTGATTTGACCATGGATCGCTTCAGCTTTTGAGCGAAGGGCTTTTTGGGCATTCAAGGTGCGGGATTCTTTACTGGATGCGCTTTTTGATACATTAACAGCATTGGTCGCACCGCTTTCAAGCGGAGAATAAGAAATTATTACATAAAAAGTTTTATTTAAAACTACGTTTATTTTTACCATCTCGTGAATAAATTGGCGGTAAAGCTCTATTTGTCGAACCAAAAGAGGATTAGCGGTTTTTCCTTGTTGCTCCTCAAGAAGTTTCAGATAGCTAGTCACATCGACTCTTTTATTGCGGATGAGGATTTGGACGGGAAAAGTAAGTGAATTTAAAAAAGCAGCATAAGAAAAAATCTTCGTGTCTTGATCGCGCTTTGAGAGAAGAGCGAAATTACTTGCTGTTATCTCGATAATGGTGCAAGCGCTACCGTTTTTAAGCAAGACTATATCATCGACTATATCGTCAATCTCTGTAAATTGTTGAGTAGATGATTTTTGGGCAGGGAACATAGTAATAATATCAAATAAATACCAATGTCAAATATCAAATTTCCAACAAGTGCTTATCGCAGGAAGCTGTTATTTGACACTGATATTGGACATTTGGCATCTGAAATTCTTTAGCCGAATAGTGATCTTCGTAATTCCTCGCGGGCGTCAACTGACACAACGGTAAGCGGTGGCAGTACGCTGCCGGTTGCTTCTATTTGCACTGGTTCAAACCTGTGCTGTTTTTTGGGATCTTCGAATGTAATAGTGTAAGTTCCGTTGGTAAGCTGAGTTGCTGACATAAACTGTCCTAAGTTGTTAGATTTAAATGCTCTAACTGATTCTTGGTCCTTGTTTAGTACGTCAACTAATATTCCCGGTAAAATATTTCCCCTGGCATCTTTGATAATCCCCTTGATAAGATTCGGGAAGTCCATTCCGTTTGAGGGAGAAGATCTTGTTGGAGTCTGCGGGGCAACGTTTTTAGTCTCGTTATTGGTGGTTATCTGAGTAATGGTAGTAGCGGGAGTTACCTGCGTGTTTATGTCAGGCATAGAAGCTGCGGGTCTTAGCTCTGTTTGAGTAGCAGAGGGAAGTGGTGGTACAGGTGGTTGTGGAGGATTAACAGGTGTCGGGGCGGGAATGCTATGTGCGGGTGTATTAATAACAGCAGAAACCGGTACGGGCTGCGCAAACAAATTTGATATAAGCTGAGATTCTTTTTGGTCGAGCGGGCTATTGCTGTCTGACGCAGAGCCATAAAGGTATGTCAGAAGCCGTTGCTCCTTTTGATGGTCAACAGAGGTGTTTTTTGTGCTCGCTTGGGGCGTAGTTGTGGTTTGTGGTGCGATAGGTTGTAGGTTCAGATCCATAAAGCTTAGGCTTCCGCCTACTTTTTGATAAACATATTGATTCGGCTTTAAGATCGCTTTGATAAAATAGCTTGCTATAAGATCCATGGGGCGACCTGCGATAGGTAAGAAAGCTAGAGACACCCCAAGTATCCCAAAAAACGGAATAAGCGGAAACTTTATAAACCAAACAAGCGGGGAGTAAAAGAAGACCACGCTCAAAACGACGCCTGCACCTACATAGGCAAATTGTTTTATGGTCATACTACCTATAAGCTTAAACTGAAACCCTGTTACGTCTTGAGGTATGGGGTGATTGTCCATATAAAACAGGATATAACGTGAAAAATCTCAATGCAAGCTGATCAAAGTAGATCAAACAATGTACAAAAGCTAGGTTTCTGTGAAAAATGATTATGTACAACTATCGAACCCGAAAGAAGAGAAGCAGGTAACTCCTGTCACATAGCCTATTAAATTTACGATGCCAAACGCTAGAAGAACAAGTATCAATCCTATTATCGCGTAGGTCAAAGTGCTTTTGGCGCTCGCAACTTTCTTAGGATCCCCTCCTGAATTCATAAGAACTAGCCCTGAAACAATTATAAAAACAATAGCAGTAACGCCGGAGAATACTAGCAGCGCATTTACTACGTTTACAAATATTATTGGTACACAGCTAAGAGTAGCTACGTCATTTACGACACACGAACTCCAATCCATATCTCAAGCGTAGCAAAACCTTTTATATAAATGCAAGGGCAG
>CAZNVI010000037.1:0-7844 GCA_964576705.1 uncultured Gammaproteobacteria bacterium
TGAACAGAAACTGACTGTGAATGAAGCGCCCTGCCCGCCATAACTGTGGCCAATGAAGGATTCGAACCTTCGACCTTTCGAATGTGAATCGAACGCTCTAACCAACTGAGCTAATTGGCCAGTGTAGGCGGGTCTAGCCACTGAGCTAAGGATCCTGAGCTACACAATATTAACAAAATACCATCTCATTGACAAATCATATACTATGAAGAATAATATCCAAATGGAAGAAGAGAAACTGAAACAACAATCTGCAGTTACAAAAATTTGGCTGTTTTTTCTAGATATCGGGCAGACTTTTCTGATAACAGGAGCTGTATTTTTCGTAATTACATACTTTTTCTTTCGTCCATTTCAAGTAAGCGGTGACTCGATGTATTCAAATTTTAAAGACAAAGAATACATAATTACTAACCTTATTACTTTACGATTTAATGATCCTAAACGAGGAGACGTAATAGTTTTTAAGTCCCCTTCTGATCCCAGTAAGGATTTTATAAAGAGAGTGATAGCGCTATCTGGTGATACGGTCTCAATAAAAAACGGTTTTGTATACATAAATCAGGAAAAAACCTCTGAAAGCTACTTAGACGAAGGTACCAGAACTTATGGCGGCAACTTTTTACAAGAAGGGGAAGAAAAAATCGTACCGGACGGTTACTTTTTCGTTTTAGGAGATAACAGAAATGACAGCTCAGACTCAAGAACCTGGGGTTTTATAAAAAAAGAAAATATTAAAGGAATATCTTTTTTCGTCTATTGGCCTCTTAATGAGATACATATCATAAAAAACCCCCATGAGTAGGCTCATAGGTTCAAAAGGCAACTCTTTATAACTTTGTAGCTTTAAAACTGTGCAACTTCCTATTCCTGCGTGAGGATTCTGTGGATTTCCTTAAGCTTTCCTGATGTCACTTGCGGATCGCCTTTCATTACTACGGTAACTCGCGCAAGCTTACTTGTCTGTATGAAGCTAACTTTATCAAATCCGTGCTTCTTCTCAATCTCGATGGCCATAGCATCCTGCTCTGGGACATAAAGGTAATCTTTTTGCGCTGTAGGTTCTTTATGTTGTATTTCCCCCTTAACTTGTCTGGCTATTTCTTCTGTTTGACGTACAGAGCTATTATCGCGAAGAATTTGCTTGAATACTTCAAGCATTAATTTCGGGTCACCTAAGGATATAAGAGGCCTTACGTGACCTTCTGTGATTACACCAGCCACGAGAGCGTCTTTTATAGCATCAGGTAGCGAAAGAAGACGAATAGTGTTTGAAACTGTAGGTGCGCTCTTGCCGACTCTTTTAGCTACTTCATTTGTACCCAGTCCGAATTCATCGATCAAACGCTTATATGCTTGAGCTCTTTCTATCGGGTTCAGATCTTCACGTTGTACATTTTCGACAATCGCCATCTCAAGCATTCCTTGTGGAGTTGTTCTTTTAACTACTACGGGCACTGTTTTTAAACCTGCAAGCCTTGCTGCACGCCATCTTCGCTCTCCAGCTATTATTTGGTATCCGGCAGGTGTTTCGGCTACTACAAGAGGCTCTAAGATGCCTTGCTCTTTAAGTGATTCAGCCAGATCAGCAAGAGACTCAGGTGTTATGACGCCACGAGGTTGCAACGGATTTGATTGTAATTGGTCTATGTCCAGGGTATATATTTGATCTCCTGTGCTATTCATGATGTACCTCAACTACCCTCTTACCTTTAAGAGTCCTATAAGATACTGTTCCCGAAACTTTAGCGAAAATTGTATAATCATTCCCGATATCTGTGCCAGCTCCAGAATAAAATTTGGTTCCTTTTTGCCGCACTATAATATTACCTGATATCACCTTCGCTCCGCCATATACTTTTATGCCTCTTTTTTTAGGATTAGAATCTCTGTTACCTTTTACTGAACCTTGAGCTTTTGTATGTGCCATATATTGTGTGTCAACCAAAGGCGGATCAACCTCTAGTTGAAAATTTAATAAATACTACGACAATTTTTCACGCATGTCAAGCGACTGTTAAAATAATTAGATAGTGTTATTAGCTACCTTTTTAGGTTTTTTGCCGTCAGATTCATTTATACTTTCTATCTTAACCTTAGTCAAATTCTGTCTGTGCCCGACCACTCGTCGATATCGCGTTTTAGCTTTAAACTTAGCTACTCTTATCTTATCTCCGCGGTATTGCTCCAAAATCACAGCGTCAATCGACACTCCAGTTACTAAAGGCTTACCTACCTTTACATCTGAATCATTAATGTAAAGCAACACCTCATCTAAAGTTATTTTCTGGTCTTTTTCTCCGGTTATATGCTCTAAGCCCAACACATCCCCCGCTGCTACTTTATACTGCTTTCCACCTGATTTGACTATAGCGTATTTCATAATACAGGATCGATTATACCAAACTCTAAGGGCATAAACAACCATAAAAGGAGTTTACTTAATCTCAAGAAGGTTGGTTTTTCTATTTCTGGTACTTATTGAAGATAATATACCAAGGATTATGAAATTAGACAGAAGTGAGCTTCCCCCATATGAAACGAACGGTAAAGTTATACCCACAATCGGAACTAAACCAAGATTCATCCCTATATTTACGAAAAACTGAATAATTATAAATAAGAAAGAACAGATACAGAAAATCTGGCCAAATGTATCAGAAGTTCTTGAATATATAACATACACCCTATATAAAAGGTAAATGAACAATGAAATTAAAATGATTGATCCTAAGAATCCAAGTTTTTCTGATAAGGAAGCGAAGATAAAATCCGTATGGTTTTCCGGTAAAAACTTAAGCCTGGACTGTGTTCCCTCGCTTATACCTTTTCCGAAAACCCCACCTGAGCCGACTGCAATTATCGCTTGAATTAAATTATAAGAGCTGCCAGATGGATCCATTAATGGATCAATAAACGTCATGATTCTCAATTTTTGATAATCGAAGAGATGGCCCCAAATAAAAGGTACGGCTATAATTACAGGAATCAAACTAATTAAAATCCATAAATAAGACAAGCCATAGACGATTAACGTGATCATCGATACACCAGCGAACAATAATGCGCTTCCTAAATCGGGTTGAAAATAAATTAGAATAAATACAGGAGCCATACATAGCAAGGCCACTATATAAGATTTAGATTTTTTATTAGAACTGCCAGCTAGTATTGCTGCGAGCACTAAGGACATTAAAGGCTTTACTATCTCTGATGCCTGAAGCGAAGTTCCGAATATGTCCACCCACCTAACTGCCCCTCTGCTTTCAAATCCGATTATAAATACTATAATGAGTAGTACTACTGACACTATATAAATCGGTACAGCGAGAGGACGAAAATCATGGTATGAAATTTGTGAAAAAACCAGAAATACTGCTATAGATAATAAAAAGGCTAAAAACTGGTTTTTAAAAAATAGCGGATTTATCGAAAAGAGAACTGTCAAGCCCATTAAAACAATTAAGATTGCAGGTATTATCAATTTCCAGTCGAATCGAGGATTTTTATTTCTCATGAAGATCTACTTACTGAAAACTCTTCGCCACTAGATAGGTTATTCACTAATGCATTTTTTTTAATATATTCAGAATAAGTTTCAGGCAGCGAAGTGATCACTACATCCACTTTTTCGTCTACTTTCATGCCCATTTTCTTTCTCTCTTCTTGAATTGACCTCACTATATCTCGCGCCTCACCTTCAGCTTTAAGCTCAGGCGTAATGGTAGTATCAAATGCAATTAGAACTTCTCCTTCTCCGGATGTTATGGTGACATTTTTAACATTTAACTCTTCTTTAATTAATTGGACTAGTTCTTCCTCAATTTTGAATTTTGAATTTTGAATTTTGAACTCTCCCAAAGGTTGTCTTACTTTTATTCCTGATTCCTTTCTTCTCGCATGTCCCATCTCCACAATTTTCCGCACATATTGCATTCGTTCTATTAATTCTGCACCTTGTGCCTTGTAATTTGAATCTGACAATGGCCACTCTGCTAGATGTACAGATTCTTCATTTGTTAAGTTTCTATAAATTTCTTCACTTATAAAAGGAGCAATGGGGGCTAATAACTTACATAACGTTACCAAAACTTCATATGTTGTGGTATAAAACATATCTTTATCGTCTAAATTATCAACTGAAGGACCTACGCGATCTCTACTTCGTCGTATATACCATCTGGAAAAATCATCTAAAAACCCTTGCATTAATTCAATTGATTTAATTGTGTCAAAAGCCTCAAGACTTTCTGTCACACCCCTAATTAAGTCATTAAGCAAAGACACAATCCACTCATCCAATACATTTTTACTCTGACTCTCTGACTCTCTGACTCTCTGACTCTCTGACTTATCGATATTTGCATATGTAACGAAAAAGTTGTAAATATTCCACAACATAAGCATAGGACCTTTTATTTGGTTACGATATTGCTCTTCTGAAATTATTATATCTTCCCCTCTCATGACCACGCTCCCTAATAGATATAATCTGAGCGCATCTCCACCGTATTTCTGAAGCATTTCGCGGGGATCAGGATAATTTCCGAAATTCTTACTCATTTTCCTTCCGTCAGTTCCCAGAATTACACCTTCGACCACCACATTCTTAAACGCATTGGATTCATATAGCGCACCGCCTATTACGTGAAGGACATAAAACCAAGCCCGAATTTGACCGGTATATTCCGCTATAAAATCCGGAGGAAAAAAATCTTCAAGATTTAAGGGTTTACCCTGAGCGGAGTCGAAGGGAAAATGACGCTCTGCAAAAGATGCTGATCCGGCTTCAATCCAACTATCCAGAACTTCCGAAACACGATTTACTTTTTTACCACATTTTTTACAATTAATTTTGATTTCATCTATCTCCGGCTTATGTAAATCAACGACTCTTTGTCCTGATGCTTCTTCTAATTCAGAGATGGAACCTGGAACATACCTTTCGCCACATCCGCCAGCTAACGGACTACAATCCCATACAGGCACAGGAGAACCCCAATATCTGCTTCGTGAGATATTCCAGTCCGGTGCATTTTCAAGACTTTTTAGAAACCTTCCATACTTAAAATGCTTCGGAAACCAATTTATTTGTTCATTAGTTTTTTTTAATAATGGCTTAAGTTTCTGCACATCCACATACCAAGCATCTTGAGGGGCATAATATAAACGAGTATGACATCGCCAACACAAAGGAACCTTATGGGAGTATTCTTCTGTTTTATATATTAATCCTCTAGAATGCAAATCTTCTTCAACTAACTTATTTGCTTTCAAATAATAATTTCCGCCAAATAACGGAACATCAGGCTTTATGTTTCCTTCATCATCTAAATGCATTTCTATATGTACACCCTCTTTTTTCATCGCTATTAAATCCTCTTCTCCATATGCTGCTATCGTCACGACACCTGTACCTTCATCAGCAGTCACGAAATTACCACCGATAATTTCAAATGCTTTTTTTCCTTCTTCAATCTGATAATAATCATAATGAGGGATAAACTTTTTACCTACTAAATCCTTTCCTAGGAATTCTTCAATAATTTCATATTTTTGTGACGCATCTAAAACACCTAAGGTTTGTTTCGCTAAAATGTAGTACTCTTCTCCCCGCTTGCTCATCGAAGCCTTGGCGAATTTGGGCTTAATCTTCACATACTGTAAATCAGGGTTAACAGCCAAAGCCGGTGTCACGATCTTATTCCAGGGTGTGGTAGACCATGCGAGAATAAAAGTATTACCTTGTCCTGAGCTAGTCGAAGGATTATCTTTCAACGGATATTTATAAATAGTCCCGGGGTCTATTATTTCTTTATAGTTTTCAGCATCCATCGCTACTTCGAAATTTGAGATTGGTGTCGCACAATGCGGACAGTATAACGATACCCTAAGACCTTTATATACATAACCCTTACCATGCATTTGCTTAAAAACCCACATCACGGATTCCATATAATTTAAATCCATAGTTCTATAAGCATTTTTAAAATCCACCCACCGCGCGATATGATCTACATACCACTCCCATTCGGTAGATACCTCAGAAACATACAGCTTACATTCATTTATAAATTTCTTAACACCGACTTTTTCTTCAATTTCACGCTTACTTTTAAGACCCAGTTTAGTTTCTACTTTATTTTCTGCAGGCAATCCATGACAATCCCATCCCCAAACACGCTCCACTCTAAATCCCTGCATAGTTTTAAATCGGGGAAAAACATCTTTTGGAAGACTGGAAAGAAGTGTACCATAATGAGGCATTCCTGTTATAAATGGAGGACCATCTAAAAATGTCCATTTTTTGCTTTCGGGACGGCTGCTCACAGACTTTTCGAAAATCTTATTTTCTTTCCAATATTTAAGTATTTCTTCTTCTAATTCAGGAAAGTTAACTTTAGGATTCACAGGCTTAAACTCCTTAAAATTTTTATTATTAGAATCTTTGCTCATATTTTAGTAACAATTTATCTTAAAAATATAATTTGCATGGCTAAGACTGACCCGGACAGGCATAATTGTAATTGTAGCTTAATTGACTTCCGGCTTCAACAGATAAACACCGATATACTCAGAATCCTTCGGTTTTTTGAATATCATCCCGGACTTAAGGTTTTTCTCCAAACCCATACTGTAGCCACCTCTGCTAACAAAATACAATGGCCTTACGGATTTATTCATCAACCCTGTTATCTCCGACTTGTCGGTTATTAATAATATCTCAATATTTTTAGAGTAATTTAAGTACGCGACTACCGCATCTTCGGGGTTTCCGTGATCATTATGCATGACTACAGTTATCGGTTGAATAAGCATCTGTTTTCTTAGGTACTTAATAGCATCATCCACTGCATATCCTGATGAAAATCCTGTAAAGTAACCTGATAAATCATTTTTAGAATTCAATATATATAAATCCTGATAATGTATCGGATTAGTTACAAGTACCAAATCATATAAAGCTCCCCACAAAAATATCATTATTAACATTAAATAACCGATTTTCGAACTTCTTTGGAGTAATTTCGAAATACAGCAACCCGCCAAAACATATATAGGTATAGCTAATACCAAAACATGACGTGATGTAAGTAGCTTAGCGTAAAAGATCTCATAAAATAAAGGAAATATTATCCATACAATTACAGGAAAATATTTAATATTTTTAATAAAAACAACTATAGATAATAGTCCGAAAATGAATAACACAGGAGTTATATAGAAAAAAAGCCAACTTGTAATATTTGTAAAATTACTAAACCATAAAACGATATTTAAACTGAAAACAGATAATAACGAGTAGGTGTATTGCGATAATAAACTCCAGTGAATCGGATAATACTCATTAGAAATTAAAGGGATGATCATCAAAAAAACTATACATAAAGAAAATCCTAAGTATCTTAAAATCCTATTTGGATATTTAGAACTATTATCCTTTCTCCAAAGAAAATAAGCATGAAATGATAAAGTAGTAATAGGCAAAAAAACATAAAAGACGGATGAGGTCTTTATCCATAACCCTAGTCCCATTATCAAACCTAAGCAGATAAAGTTTATTAAATTTTTCTTATTAATTATCTGTATTGTAAAATACAAAGACCATATAGCAATGCCACACACAGCACTATCCATAAGTGCCAATCGATCAAAGAACAAAGAATATGGACTAATAATATAAAATAAAGAAGCTATAATACTTGTTTTTTTATCAGCTATTTGTCTGGTCACTAGATAAATCCCTACTAAAGTAAAAAATCCGAAGAAAATTGTGACGAGTCTTGCGCCTATTAATAAATTATTAATAATCACACCTGATAGAGCATACATGAATGGCATCA
>CAZNVI010000037.1:7944-11163 GCA_964576705.1 uncultured Gammaproteobacteria bacterium
AGGATCGGCTGAAACCATAACGGAATCGGATAAATTATTTCTCTCGTACTGAACAGCAGATAGAACAGTATTACCCGTAAAGGCCAATGTATAATAAAAATCCCAAGCGTCTTTGGTTTCAATTCTTCTATTAATGCTGATAATCGTTTTTGTTTTATAAGATACTGCTCAAAACCCTTGAAAAGCAAAAACACAGTAATAGATAAAAAAACGACGAAAATATTTGTATGACGATAAAAATAAAAATCATCATTCAAGTTATAAACTATATGTGATGCGAATAAATATGTACCTACTGAAATTGCAGTAACATTTAATATGAACGACACTATTAACAGTTTCCTTTGCTTGTTAGAGATGGTTATATCCCGCAGATAATACCCGAGGATGTAATATCCCATATACGGAATAAACATAGTACCGACGAACTGCTGATACCTCCAAAAAATTCCTATTACTAAAAACAGCAAGCCGATACGTAAGGCATCCTTCCTTCGTTTTTGATCTAAAAATCTTCGTAAAAAAGGAGTAATGATATATAACTCAGAAATAATAAACAAAAAATAAAGATTTTCTAACGGTTGATCAAATATCAAGGCAGAGATAATACTCTGCGGTGTATACGTAGCACCCCGAATTATAGAAAACAAAAAAAAATAAATAATCACCCAGAATATTGTAGGGATTATAACTGAAAGAAACCGTTTTCTGAAAAAAGTACCAACTCTTTCCTGCCTGCCTAAGAGCAGTGCACCGCTGATCATGACAAATAACGGTACCACCCACACTACCATGGCATCTATAATGCTATCAATCCACCAAATAAAGAATGGAACTTTTGTCATAGAAGCCACATTACTAGAGATGGTATGTATCGAAACTACAGCCATACATGCTGCGACTCTGGCATAGTCTAAAAACACATACTTTTGTTTCATGATAATCCTTGATGATGAGGGGTTAGTTTATATTGTAAGTAATAATAGCTCCAGCTTCAAGAATAAATATTTGATTTATAAAATAACTATTTCTTTCTATTGCTCTTACCATCTGCTGGGTCACGACGCATTCCGCGCCTGTTATCTTGCTGCTGTGGAATTGGCGGAGTTATTACTTGAGGTCGACCAGTACCCTTCTTTTTAAACTGACCCTTGCTTTCTAGAAATATTATCCCAGATCCAGCAAGGCATGTTTCAGACCGTAAAATTCCAGATCTAGCCTCAAACATTGGTTTTCTATTTCTAGTTTAGATAGGATCATAGACACATGTCAATATCTAAACTGACTAAAATAATAAAATTGTTTATACTAGATAAATGACCGAATTAAAAGTTAGAATCCTAAAAACTTACATGGAAAAAATAATTGGCCTGACTAATTCCAGTAAGGCATATCCTGTTTTACTGAAAACTAGATTTGGAATCCACACATTCGGTATGAAATTTCCGATTGATATTTTGATACTTGATAAAAATAATAAAGTCGTTAAATTATTTAGCTCACTCCCAAAAAACAAAATTTTTGTCTGGAATCCCAAATATGATATGGTGGTCGAATTACCGGAAAGGTTTATATCTGTTAATAAAATACAACAAGGAGACATGATAAGGTTAATCTTTGAGTGAATGACCGTTTTCTCTTAACCATTTTATCTGCTGTTTATATGATGGGTTAAATAATCTTACTTTACTCCAAAATGCCTTCGAATGGTTTTTTTCCACAGTATGTGCGAGCTCATGAACTACAACGTAATTAACTACTAAAATCGGCGCCATGATAAGACGCCAACTAAACTGAAGCTTATTATCATATGTACATCTCCCCCATTGTGATTTAGTGTCGGAAAATTTTAAATCAGTATATCGAGCCTTCATGAGATTTGCATAATACTCGACTTGTTTTGTTATTGTTTCCCGTGCTTGTTTTATTATCCAATTATTTAACTCTTTATCAAGTCGAAATTTTGCCGCAATCGGCACTAAAATTTTATCTCCTTTTATCTCAATTTGGCTACCCTTAACGAATATAATAGTATATTCGTTTCCCAAGTAAAGCAATTTTTCTCCTTCGTCAAGCTTTGATTTATTCTTTACTTTTCGACTTATTATCTGCTGCATCTTTTTCTCTATCCAATCTGTATTTTTATCTATAAATCGATTGATGAAAAAATTTGGCGCAAAAAGTGGAGCTTTAACTATTAACTCACCCTGATTTTGAATATGTAAGCTAATAGTTCTTCTATGGGATTTTATTATAACAATTTTGATATCCTTCATCTAAGTGTCCTATCTTAACATATTTTATATATTTGATTTCTCTGCTATCATTTACAAATGATTATAATCACCGGCACTCTGGCATATGATTACATAATGGAATTCCCGGGTGAATTCGGAGAGCATATTCTACCCGAACACGCGAGTAAAATTAATCTCTCATTCATAGTTGATAAATTTGCAAAAAGAAGAGGCGGTACAGCCGGAAATGCTTCATATACCTTAGGGCTTTTAAAAACCCCGCATCTATTATATTCCTACGCAGGATCAGACTTTGCTGAATATAAAAAAGCTTTTAAAAAACTAGGGATTGATACTTCTAAAATATTAATTGACGAAACTACACATACGGCAACTGGCTTTGCGCTTACTGATAAAGCAAATAATCAAATATGGGGATACTATTACGGAGCGTCAAAAAACATCCCTTCTCTAAGTCTAAAAAAAATCGCCACAAAGGATGATCTTGTTTTAATAGGACCTCAAGGTGCAAAAGGATCCATAAATTTTATAAATCAATGCGTTAAGTTCAAAATCCCGTATATGTTTGACCCGGGTTTTATTCTCACACAGGTAAATGATTCCGATTTGAAATTTGGTGTAGAAAATTCTGAAATAACAATAGGAAATGAATACGAAATGCATCTTATTACAAAACGCGTAAAAAGTTTTTCTAAAATAACCAAAATCCTTATCACGACACTCGGCGAGAAAGGAGCGCTGATTAAAAAAAGCAATGAACAGCTTTTAATATCACCTGTACCGGCAAATAAAATAGCATCCACTACAGGCGCGGGAGACGCATGGCGAGGAGGATTTCTGGCTGGATATCACCGAGGATTTGACTTAAAAACCTGCGGAGAAATGGGATCTTTAGCGGGATTTTATGCAGTAGGGCATTACGGGACACAGGAACATATATATACGATTAAAGAATTCCAAA
>CAZNVI010000038.1:0-2242 GCA_964576705.1 uncultured Gammaproteobacteria bacterium
GATAAATCTACTTTCACAAATGATCCATATGTCAGGAAAATTGATAAACCGTGGGGCTATGAGCTTCACTGGGTTCCGGAAGGCATGCCATACATGGGTAAAGTTCTCCATATAGATGCAGGTAAACGCTTATCACTCCAAGTCCATGATGTGAAGCAAGAATCGTATTGGCTGGTGAATGGAGAATGTAACTTAATTATGGATAATGAAAAAGGCGAATTAGTAACTATACAAATGGTAAGAGGAAAAGGTTATACTACTAAGGTCGGACAAAGACATAGACACCAAGCAGTGACTGATTGTGATATTATAGAAGTGTCGATGCCGGAATCAGGAAATACCTGGAGACTCGAAGACGATTACTCGCGCCCGAACGAAACTCCGGAGCAGAGATTAAAAGAAAGACAAGGAATGTGACACGCAAAGCGTGTCATTCTGAACTCGCTTGCCCTGAGCTTGTCGAATGGGCCGAAGGATAAATATGTTAAATCTTGACGATTTAGAAGCCATTAAGAAACTTGACCCTAAAGATTCATTCGGTACCACCGATAGAGCAATTGATCAATTAGAAGCAGCCTGGAATCAAGTAAACGCCCTTCAAATTCCTAAATTTGAAAATATAAAAAACATAGTTTTCTGTGGCATGGGCGCGTCTATCTACGGAGCTTTAGTGATTAAATCTCTCTTAAGTCGCGAGCTATCATATCCGACTGAAGTCATTTCAGATTACAATTTACCTGATTGGGCAAACGATACTACACTTGTAGTTCTAACCAGCTATTCAGGAACCACTGAAGAAGTTTTATCTTGTGCAGATCAAGCGCTTGTTAAAAAAACGAAAATCCTGGTACTTACCCACGGAGGGCCACTCGCTGAATTCGCGAAGAAAAATAATATAGCAAGTTATATTTTCGATGGAGCTCTGAATCCCGGTGACGTACCAAGATTAGGATCTGGATACACGATACTTGGACTTATCGGTCTTTTAAATAAGGCAGGAATTATAACTGTCGAAGAACACGAAATCACAAATGCTATTACCAGGCTCAGAGAAAAATTCCCTGATCTGAAAAAACAAGCTTTAATCGACCATGATAAATTCGTAAATAAAATACCTATCATAATCGCTTCAGAACACCTCTCAGGTAATGCGCAAATACTAAGAAACCAATTCAACGAAACGAGCAAATCTTTTTCAGGTTACTTCCTCATACCCGACTTAAATCATCATCTTATGGAGGGCTTACAGTTCCCCACCGTTCATAATCTTAAGTTTATTATTCTCTCTACCAGAAACTACTCTGAAAAAAACACCAAACGTACAGAATTAACTATAGATGTAATTAAAAAGAATAAACATGACATATTTGAATTCAAAGCATCAGGACAGACAGTATATGATGATTTTATGGAAGTATTAGTCTATGGAAGTTTCCTAACTCTATACCTAGGTCTCAGATATGACCAAGATCCGTCACCAAATCCATGGGTGGATTACTTTAAAGAACAATTGAAAAAATAATATGGGAAAGAAATTACTGCTTGTAGAAGATGAAGAATTTATAAGTTATATTTACAAAAGACAATTTGAACTTTCAGGCTATAGCGTAGACACAGCCCCTGAAGGATTAAGCGGACTTAAGGCTCTCCAAAATAATAAATACGATCTTATTCTTCTGGATATCATGATGCCGGGCATGAACGGGATAGATGTGCTTAAAAAAGTGAAAGAAGATGTTCTTACGAAAGAAATCCCTGTAATCATGGTCACTAACCTGGCTCAAGATGACATTATGGCGCAGGCTTTTAAATTAGGAGCTGCAGCTTATTGGATAAAAGCGAATAATTCACCACAAGAAATAGTGAAACAAATTGATAAATTCTTCGAGGAAAAAGAAAAAGCCGCAATCTCCGCTTAAATCTCAGTGATTAGATCAATACTGTCATTCTGAACTTGCTTGCCCGCCACAATGGAGGGTTTCAGGATCTTAAATCTATTAAATCCTAATTTCTAATATCCCTTCGGTATGAGCTCAGGGCCGAATACTAAATTCTAAACAAATCCAAATAAAATTAAAATGTTCTAAAAAGTTTTATATTTAGGTTATTCGCAAATTCGATATTTTTTAGGATTCAGTGTTTTGATATTAGAATTTGCCAAAATGCTGAAATATCGGCCAAGGGATCATCCGCCATTGAAGGAAATTCAGAGTGACAATATGAGGTATTAAAAATGGGATGT
>CAZNVI010000038.1:2342-11029 GCA_964576705.1 uncultured Gammaproteobacteria bacterium
ATCCGCCATTGAAGGAAATTCAGAGTGACAATATGAGGTATTAAAAATGGGATGTGCCCGCCGAATCAATTTCTCGATCCGGCAGGCACACTAGCCCTCAGGCGCCAGCTTGTGAGCCGGCGTTTTTCGCAGGCTCAGAGCCCAAATCGTGATATTACTCCCTAAGAAATATAGGGGGTAGATCACAATCGCAGGCTCATGATTCCCTGCGGAAAAAACTGCAACGACTGAGAGAGCAGAATTGATGACCCAGAGGGTCCAAGCAAATCTGTTCTCTGACTCCGGTTTGATCGCCGTCTTGACTGCTGTAGGCAGCCAGCCGACGAAATCAATTCCAAGTGTCAAGTACAGAGCGACAGTCGGTTCTTCTGTGAAAGCCCACAAGAAGAGCCCGAAACCGGCGGACATGAGACATAAGACGTCGAGAATCGTCCACCCGGACTTTCCTCGAAACCCTATCGCCAATAGGATTACCGCATAACCTAGGACATCTGCCCAGGCTTTCCATAGTCCTACTGTCCCTCCGGCAGCTTTATAGCTCATGGCTATAATAACACCCTGCACTAACCAGACCACCCAAGTCGCCCTGAATGGCCTAGTGCCGTTAATCAAAATTGTCGACGCGTAAACTACTGCGCCGACGAAGGATAGAACTCCGGCCAAAAGACCGAATGTTTGAGCAAAAGAACTCATTTCTCCTCGTTGCGCGCTGTCGCGTCTTTTTTTTTATTTTTTAAGGGCTAGACTGACAAGTGTCAGCAGCCTATAGTCTAGGTTATTTTAAATCGGATGTCAAGGTGGAGTACAATACATACTATTGAAATTTTTCTTCGCACATGATCTAATTAGAACAGTGCTTAAACATCCTATTTCAATAAGCCAATCATAGGTATATTGACAATTACTACAGGCCTATATATACTACAGGATGTAACCAAATTTACATGAAACAAGATCTTTTTTCATTTGAACAGATTAAAGAATTCGATAACCACCATATGGTGGTCTTTTTTTACCGAAAGAAGATCGGCCTTAAAGGCTATATCGCGATACATCGCAACGGCACTTCCCTTCCCGCCTTCGGCGCTACCAGAATCTGGTACTATAAAAACGATCTTGAAGCTTTAAGCGAAACCCTAAGACTATCCCGACTTATGTCTTATAAATCCGTAATGGCTGGACTTCCTTACGGAGGTGCGAAGGCGACCATAAATTTAGCAGACGGCATCCTACATGACACTGATAAAAAAACTTTACTTACAGAATACGTAAAGCAAGTGAATTATATGGGCGGTAAATTTATTACAGGCGCAGATGTGGGTGTCAACGAAAATGATGTAAAGCTTATGAAGAAACATTCTCCTTACATAGTGGGCGTTAAATACGATGCGGTTAAATATACAACGCTTGGTGTTTATTATGGTATTCAAGCTACCCTTAAAGAAACATTTGGAAATGAATCGCTGGAAAACAGGTCTTTCGCTATCCAAGGCCTAGGTAAAACAGGACGTTCGCTTTTAGATTTAGTTTATAAAGACGCAGCACAAATTTATGTATCGGATATAGATCACACTTTAGTAAGGCAAATAAAAGCTAAATATCCTAAAGTAACTACTGTTGAGCCTACTGCTATTCACCGACAGAAAGTGGATGTTTTTTCTCCCTGCGCTTTAAGCAATTCTATTAATCTTCGAAATATTTCAACACTCCATTGTAAAATTATTGCCGGGACAGCGAATCTACAGCTTGAAAATAACCAAATGGGGAGAGTACTAGATAAGCTTGGTATACTCTTCGCTCCGGATTTTATAATAAATGCGGGGGGATTAATTACAGTAGTTGATGAGTATGAAAATAAAGATATAAGTACAGATAGAGTCCATGAAAGAGTTAAAAAAATTAAAGTCACATTAAAAAAAATAATTGACGAAAGCAAGAAGCAAAAAAAGCCCACGAGCATACTGGCCACTGAAATGGCTGAAGAATTACTGAATAAACATAATGGATAATGTTATTTTTCCAAAAATTCATCATGATCCAGTAAAACTATTAGGGGAGCTCAAATCTAAACCTGAAGACTATTGGATAAAAAGAGGAGAAAAACGCGCGCTACAACTTTTTCACTTGATGGCTGAAAGAGTCCCTGCATATAAAGATTTTCTCAAAAAAAATAAGATAAGCCATGAACTCATACACTCCATAAATGATTTTAAAAAAATCCCTACACTTAATAAAGACAATTATTTAAGACTTTATCCTCGCGCTTCCCTCTGCTGGGATGGAAACCTTAAAAATAATCGATGGACTATCTCGACTACTTCAGGCTCGACTGGCGAACCTTATTACTTCCCGCGTCAAATTTATCAAGATCTGCAGTACGCGTTAATCGCGGAATTATATTTACTAACTAATTATAGTATAGATAGAAAATCTACTCTTTATATTTGTGCTTTTCCTATGGGGGGATGGATCGGCGGAGTATTTACTTATGAAGCGATCAGGATACTAGCAGAGCGAGGTAAATACCCTTTAAGCATAATTACTCCGGGAATAAACAAAACAGAAGTTTTAAAAGCAGTTAAAAACTTAGGGCAAGATTTTGATCAAATAATAATCGGGTCATATGCACCTTTCTTAAAAGATATTCTTGATGATGGAATCAATATGGGCATAGATTGGAAAAAATATAATCCTGGATTTATTTTTTCCGCTGAAGGTTTTAGTGAAAGCTTCCGTGACTATGTGATAAAGAATTCCGGGATCAAGGACATATACCGAGGGACTCTAAATCACTATGGCACCGTAGATCTTGGAACTATGTCATACGAAACACCTGTTTCTATTATGATAAGAAGATTGGCTGTGGAAAATAAAAATCTTTATAAGTACCTTTTTTTGGATAACATTAAGCTTCCCACACTTACACAGTATAATCCTGAAATGTTCTACTTTGAAGAAAACCAAGGAGCGTTAATATGTTCATCTTTCAGCGGTCTTCCGTTAGTGCGTTATGACCTCAAAGATCATGGAGGGATAATCAGCTTTAAAGATATGAAAGCCAGATTTACAGATGCCGGATTAAACCTTGGAAACCAAATAAATAAAAATAAATTAGGTGATACTATTTGGAATTTGCCGTTTGTTTATATATATGAGAGAGGTGATTTTTCCGTAAGTTTTTATGCTTTCCAAATCTATCCTGCGACCATCAGGCGCGCTTTGCAAATAAATGAACTTGAGGATAAAATAACCGGAAAATTCACTATGGCGGTAGATTATGATAAAGATGGCCAGCAAATCTTTTCGATTAATATTGAATTAAAATCAAATGTAACTAAATCTTTAAGTCTAGAGAGGACTTTAGCTCAATTAATAAAGAAACAACTATTAAAAGAGAGTTCTGAATACAAAGAAACCACAGAGAAATACGGAGAAAAAACAACACCGCAAATAATATTATGGAGGTATGAAGACCCGACTTACTTTAAACCCGGAATTAAACAGAAATGGGTAAAAAATTAATATGCAACCTGTTATATTTTTTGAAGGCAAATACAATTTGAAAGACTTAGGAGATTTCAAAAAAAACCATAAGATATGGAAATTGATTGATATTTACGAACAGCAATTATGCGAGCTTTTCGAAATCCGCAATCCCTCTCTTATAAAATTCTCAGATTTCGGCACCAAGCAAAGAGAATTTATATCTGAAAAAAACAAAAACAGCCAAGGCAATTGGGTATACTTTCCTTGGAGTGGCATTTTTCTACACATGGTTAATAAAGATGAGTATTTCGAACTTCGCACTAACCGAAACAGAAATTTAATTACAAAAGATGAACAAGTTAAATTAAATGATTCCTGTATCGGGATAGTTGGATTATCTGTAGGCACCAACACTGCGCTTGGACTTACCTATCAGGGCATAGCAAACACCGTGAAACTTGCAGAGTATGATAGTTTAAATACCACTAATCTTAATCGTGTTAAAGCAGGTCTTCATGATGTAGGATCAAAAAAAATTGAGATAGTTTCAAGACAAATTTATGATATTAATCCTTATGCAGATCTATCACTTTTTGAGAATGGCTTAAACGAAAACAATCTCGATCAATTTATAAATCAATCACCTAAGCCTCAAATAATATTTGAATTAATTGATGATTTTAAAATGAAGATAAACCTAAGACTAGCTGCTAGGAAGGCAGGAATTCCTGTAATAATGCTAACTAATCTTGGAGATAGCGTATTAGTGGACATTGAACGCTTTGACTTGAACCCATCACTTGAATTATTCAACGGGCTCTTAGGAACTGTCCCTCAAGACATACTCGATGACAAAGAATTAGATGTAAAAAAGTACGCTATGCAAATAGTGGGCATAGACAATGTACCCCATAGAGCACGTGAATCAGTAAAGGAGATAGGTGATACTCTTGTCGGGAGACCTCAGCTATTTAGCACCTTATCTATATCAAGTGGTATCGCTACATACATAGCGAAAAAACTAATCTTAGGTAAAAACTTACCGAGCGGAAGAAGAAAAGTACAATTTGATGAATGGTTAAACCTCGAATCTCTGTAGCTTTCCACAGATTTGTATTATAATAAAGATATTACATGGACCATAAAGCTAACTACAATGCCTGGAATATTAAAGAATCGGAATTTCCCAAAGATGGATCTGTTGAAGAAAAAATACAGTTTTTTATAAAATACGGCGTTCTCGCCCCCTCTACCCACAATACCCAACCATGGCAGTTTAAAATAGTTGGTTCTAAACTATTAATTCTCCCAGACTGGGACTATAAATTGCCTTACGGCGATCCGGATAATAGTAACTTATATTTTAGCCTGGGATGCTGCGCTGTCAACATACTATCCGCTGCTGAGTACTTTGACCTGTCTACTATAATCACGATTTCGAATTCTGTAGATAAACCAATAGAGATAAGTTTTAAAAATAAAATAAAATCAGACATTTTCCTAAGGAACCTATTTCCATACATAACCAAACGTTTTTCAAATAAGTTTCAGTATAACAATACTGATTTTGAATCAAGTATTAAAAAAGGGTTATTCACCTTTTCTAATAATGACGAAGCTAAACTAATATTCGTGTATGATAAAAAATTAACTACACAAATTGCTGATATTCATAAAAATGCAGTCCTTTCATATCTAAAAAATAAGAAATTTAAATCTGAGCTTGCAAGTTGGATGCGTACTAATAATACAAAATCATATGATGGAATGCCGGGCTTCGTCTCAGGACTTAGTAATATGAAAGTAAAAATCGGAAAAATATTACTACGCTATACGCCCATAATTATAAAATCTCATGGTAAAAAAGATAAAATGTTGATCTCAACAAGCCCTATGGTAGGTGTAATCTATACAAAATCTAATAAAATTTCAGACTGGGTTAAATCAGGCATGTTATATGAGAAAATCGCCTTGTTTACAACTAGCAAGAATATTCAAACAACAATTCTGGCTGCTATGATCGAGGATCAATATAGTAACTCAAAACTAAAAAAACTGCTAAATCTTAACGGATACCTTCAGATTTTCTTCAGACTGGGAGTAAATGATATAAATAATATTCATACTCCCCGTCGCTCTCCTCAATATGTATCTTAATACGAACTTGGCAGAAAAAAAGTTGGAACAATTAAGTAAAGCCGTTATCCGGCACGATAAAATAGAAATCAATAAGTATTCCATCCATTATATAATTTCAGGCAAAGGTGAACCGCTTTTACTTATACATGGCGCGAATATAGGCTGGGCTCAGTGGTATAGAAATATTGCATCTTTGAGTAAATTATTCACAGTATATGCAATTGACTTACCGGGCTCCGGGAATTCGACAAAAATTGACTATGAGAATTATGATATCGAGGATGCTTTCGTTAAGACTGTAAAGGACTTTATTATACTTAAAAAATTAAGTAAACTGAATATAGTCGGGCATTCAATAGGCGGTTTTATAGCTTTGAAGCTTGCATTTGATATGAAAGATAAAATTAAAAAGATCGTGCTTGTAAATCCAATAGGCTTGATCGATTATATGCCGATCAGTCAGTTACCTTTATCTCTAAATTTTTTTGCTAAGTTTTTAACTAAAACAGCTTTAAAGCCTACTAGAAAAAATATAGGAAATTTTTTAAGAAGTGTCTTGCTGAACAAAGAAGCCATTACCGAAGAATTTATTACCTATTATCATGCGAATATTACTCGTGATTTTATTACACATCCAATTATGCTTATGCATAGCCTGATAAAAGGAACTCGCATGAAGAGAAATCTTGTCCTGAAAGACAAACTTACATCTGTCTTTCAACCTACGTTAATAATTCTCGGAGATAGCGACAAAATGATACCTTCAGATAAAGTTGTAAAGGCGTACTCATTAATCCCTAACTTTGAAGTGAAGGTATATGAAAACACAGGACATGTTCCTTCTCTTGAACAAAGCGATAGATTTAATAAAGATATACTTAAGTTCTTGCGAAAATAAACTATGACACCCATACTGCCGCTTCTGTTTTTGATTATTGTAGCTTTAACAAACGTTTCTTTAGCTCTTTTAGTGTTCGCAAATAATCCTAAAAGCGCTACCAATAGACTATTTAGCTCCCTGAACATAGTTCTACTTATTTGGCTCACGATTAATTACTTATCTATACATCCGTTTTTTAATAATTTCAGCTTAATACTAATAAGATTCACTATATTTTATGCTGTACTTATAAGCTTACTGTTCTATCTCCTTTCAATAACTATACCTAAAAAAACTATTCCTTTATCTAAAAAATCATTAATACTCATAATATTAGCCTCATCGATCACTATGTTAATTACTATTTCGCCTTATGCGTTTACGGAAGTAACATTTGTAAATAACTCACCTGCGCCAATACCGGGTCCAGGAATGCTTCCATTTAGTATATTATCAACAATTTTCAGTGTTCTGGCAGTTTTTACTTTGTATAAAAGACTTAGAAAGACTACCGGAATTGAGAGAGAGCAGCTGATGTATGTAGCATTCGGTATTTTAATGATGCTAGGGGCAGTAATCTTAACTGTCTTACTCCCTGTATTGTTTTTTAATCAAAGTGTATTTGTGAGTTTACTGCCTGTTTATACTATATTTTTTCTAACACCTACTACCTACGCAATCATAAGACATCGCTTGATGGATATCCGATTAGTAGTTACAAAAACTGTCTCATTTACTCTGATTATCGCAATAGTTGCCATCTTCTATGCGTTAACTTTTGCTAATTTAACATCATTAATTAGTCCCAACTCATCACGAGCTGTATCGATAATAGTTTCCACCATCTTTTCTCTAATCATGATACTTTCTTTTCAGCCGATAAAACGAATATTTGAAAAGGTTACTGACAAAATTTTCTATAGAGATCACTATAACACTAATTCATTACTCCATGCTCTAGCGAGAATAATGGCCGGGACCTATGATCTAACATCCCTAAGTCAGCAACTCTTAAAAGAGCTTACGATGCAAATGAGGCTTTCAAAAGGATTACTAGTACTTATAACTGACAATAATATTACTCATCAAATTAGCGATGGAACTAATTCGCTTAGTAATCTTGATAACGAAAAGATAATAAAGATTTATGAAGCTGGCAATACCTTAATATATGAAGACTTGGCGGACGAATCAGATAAAGAATTTATGAGATCAATGGATCTTGGTTTCATAACCAATTTAAAAAGCGGTGATAAAAAAATTGGATTAGTTTGTTTAGGTTCTAAGTTATCAGGAGACATTTTTACTACAGATGATATACGTGTCCTTGAAACTTTTTCTTCAGAAGCTGCAGTAGCTATTCAAAACGCTTTGGCAATTGAACAAATTCAAAAGTTTAACTTAACCTTACAGCGGGAAGTCGATAAAGCTACAAAGGATCTACAAAATGCTAATAACCGCTTGCAAGTATTAGATAAATTGAAAGATGAATTCGTATCATTGGCTTCTCATGAACTCAGGACTCCAATGACAGCTATAAAATCATATCTTTGGCTATTTATTCAAGGAAAAAACGCTTCACTAAATGATAGAGAACAAAAATATATCGAAAGAGCATATCAAGCAACGGACCGTTTGATAACGTTGGTAAATGACATGCTGAATGTCTCTAGAATTGAATCTGGCAGGATGAATATCCTGATTAAGCCATTCAGTGCTTTAAAGCTTATCCAAGAGGTTATAGAAGAGCTAAAACCTGCTGCAGAAAAACAAAAAATATCAATTACCTTTAACCCGAATCCAGAAGAATTACCTGATGTACTTGCCGACCAAAATAAGATTAGAGAGGTGCTGATAAACCTGATAGGGAATTCAATAAAATTTACACCCGAAGGTGGTATTATCACCGTAAGCTTAACTAAAAACGACTCGTTTTTAATCACCCATATTAAAGATACGGGGAAAGGAATCAACCAGGAAGATTTACCTAAGTTATTTCAGAAATTTCAAACAGTGGGTAATAATTATCTGACAAAAATGAATGCTCAAGGCACCGGCTTAGGCTTATATTTATCTAAATCTATAATCGAAATGCATGGTGGAAGTATTTGGGCTGAATCTGAAGGCGAAGGAAATGGGGCTACTTTTTCTTTTTCGCTTAAAACCGTATAAAGTCAGTTCG